>JBLNFC010000555.1:0-6304 GCA_050263355.1 Acidobacteriota bacterium | reverse complement strand
GGCGACAAGGATGGAAAGATGGTCTTCAAAGTCAGCGAGCGCGTCGGAGAAAAACAGCCAGCTCATAGGTGAGCTCTTCAGCATCGGGCAGCGGCGACTATATCGTAGCCCCCAGCGCGGGACGCGAGTCTCGCGCTGGCACCCTTGCAGTTCGCAGCGGCGGACAACGTTCCCCGCTGCCAAGCGGAAATCCACGCCGCTTCTGTACACTTAAGCAAATGGATGCTCGTCAGGTTCGCGCTTGTGCCGTCCTGATTGTCTTCGTGTTTTCGCGCAGTATCACGCTCCTGTCGCAAACGACCGAGACACCCGGACCCGGTACATCATCATCCCGTCAAACGCGTCCTTCCGCCAAACTTCCGAAGCAAAGCGCTGAAAGCCCCGATCGAGGCTCGGTAAGCGACACGGTCTATCGCAACGCGACGTTTGCCATTACATACAAGATCCCCTTTGGATGGGTACAGCGGACCGACGCGATGAGCGATGCCACTTCGAAGACGGCCGGCTCTCACGCTTTGCTCGCAGTCTTCGAGCGCCCGCCTGAGGCGGCGGGTGACAATGTGAACTCTGCCGTGATCATAACGGCGGAGAGTTTGTCCGAGTATCCAGGTCTCGATCAAGCGGTCGACTACTTCGACGTGCTTGATGAAATCACCAGCAACAAGGGATTCAAAGTCTTGAATCCGCCTTATGAATTTCCCGTGGGAACGAAGAAGCTTGCCCGCGGTGATTACAGCAAAAAGCTTTCAGACGACGTAACCATGTACCAGGCGTGCCTGGTGACCTTGGAGAGAGGCTACGTCGTCTTGTTCACCTTCATCGCCGGAAGTGAGGATGAACTCGAGTCATTGATTATGGAGTTAAAGTTAGGTTCTGCCCCGAAGCCGCCCGCAGCCCCCAAGGCAAAGTAAAGCCGCTTGCCGGCTTTACCGGAGTACAATATTCCACACACCTATGGGCCCGGTTCGTACGCTTTGTCTGTGGGGGTCTCCAATGCTGCGAAGATGGGTTGTCGTTCTTCTCCTTACTGTTCCGCTGTCCTATGCAAGCGACAAATATTTCGAAACCAGGGCGAAGGACTGGAATGTAGATCCGGGCGCGAAAGTCGACTTGCAGATGAGATTTGGCGATCTGCGTGTCGTCTCCACCAATGACGCCCATCTTTCTATTCGCTACACCACGCATTCGAATCACTCCGACTTCAGCCGCAAGGTGCAGGCCCGATTCCTGGTGACGCCTGGCAGAGCGGCACTGAAATTGTCGGCGCCGCGCGGCGGAAGCATGGATGTGGAACTGCGAATTCCCGCGCATGTGAACTTGTACGTGCGTGTTTCGGCAGGAGACGTTTCCATCGATCCCGTCGAAGGCAGCCTGGATGTCGAGACGCATGCCGGCGACATACGCATCAAATTGCCGGAGCACATGGATCTCGGCATGGTGGACGCCTCGACTCACGCCGGCGACGTCAATGCGCCATTCGGCAAACCGCACGGCTGGATTGGAGGGAAACTGGAGTATGACGGCGGAGGAAAGTACCGCATCCATGCTCATACCCTGGCCGGCGACATCGATTTGGAACAGTCGTCTGTAAATCGCGCTGACTCCGGGCCAGGCCTGCACTGAGGCGCGAATCTGGCCCATAAAGGCCGATATACCAGCCATTTACCGACCCGGTTCCGGACGCGTCCGGAGGCCCTTTTCATGGTAAAATAGATTTAGCTCTGGATACCTCTAAGTCCTAATTTCTTCAATAGTTTGAGGTCATCCCAAGCGGGCGCAAAAAGCCTCACCGGCCAACGCTTGTTGCGCGTCTCTACGGAGTTAAATGTCCACTAAGGAAACACTGAATACGACTGCCATCGCGGAAGCGAAAGCAAAAGAAGCACGCGCTTCTGCCAACGGCAATGGAGATTACACTGCCGACTCAATCAAGGTGTTGGGCGGTATGGAAGCCGTGCGCAAGCGTCCGGCAATGTACATCGGTTCCACGGGCGAGTTGGGACTTCACCATCTGGTCTACGAAGTCGTCGATAACTCCGTGGATGAAGCGCTGGCCGGCTACGCCGACAAGATTGATGTAACCATTCACCTCGACAATTCCATCACCGTGGTTGATAACGGCCGCGGCATCCCCGTTGACGCGATGGATATCGACGGCGAGAAGATTCCGGCGGCACAAGTCGTTATGACCAAGCTGCACGCTGGGGGCAAGTTTGATTCCTCAACCTACAAGGTTTCCGGTGGATTGCACGGTGTTGGCGTTTCCTGCGTTAACGCCCTAAGCGAAGAACTCGACCTGGAAATCTGGCGCGAAGGATTTACCTGGGAGCAGACCTATTCAAAGGGCGAACCTACCAGCAAACTGAAGAAGGCCGGTGCCTCAAAGAAGCGCGGCACCAAGGTTCACTTTGTTCCCGATAAGACGATTTTCACTGCAACGGAATACAACTACGACACGCTTGCGCAACGTCTTCGCGAGTTGGCGTTCCTGAACAAGGGCTTGCTCATCACGTTGCGTGATGAGCGCACAACGGATGCTAAAACAGGCGAGCCCAAGAGCGCTGATTTCAAGTACAACGGCGGAATTGCGGAATTCATCAAGCATCTGAACCGCGGCAAGGCGGTGCTGCACGACAAACCCATCTACATGGAGGCCGAGAAAGACGGTGTAGTCATGGAGATCGGGATGCAGTACAACGACGCCTACTCGGAGACTGTTTTCAGCTTTGCCAACAACATCAACACGGTTGATGGCGGCACTCACCTCTCGGGATTTCGCACCTCGCTCACCCGTACGATTAACTACGCCGGTCAGCAATTGGGCCTGTTCAAGGATGTGAAAGAAAATCTCACGGGCGATGACGTGCGTGAAGGTTTGGTAGCGGTGATCAGCGTGAAGCTGCCGCAGCCGCAGTTCGAAGGTCAAACGAAAGGCAAGCTGAATTCGGATATCGCCGGCATCGTCCAGGCTTTTGTTAACGAAAAGCTCGGTGCCTACTTCGAGCAGAACCAGACTGTCGCGCGCAAGATCATCAACAAAGCGATTGACGCTGCCCGCGCCCGCGAGGCGGCCCGCAAAGCTCGCGATCTTACTCGCCGCAAAGGTGCGCTCGATGGAGGAGGACTGCCGGGCAAGTTAGCCGACTGTTCGGAGCGTCAACCTGATCGCTGCGAATTGTTCCTGGTCGAAGGAGAATCCGCAGGCGGTACGGCCAAGCAGGGACGCGATCGGCGATTCCAGGCCATTCTGCCTCTCAAGGGAAAGATCCTTAACGTGGAGAAGGCGCGCTACGACAAGATGCTCGGGCACGAGGAAATTCGCGCCATGATCACCGCCTTGGGCACAGGTATCTCGAAAGAAGACTTCGACCCGTTGAAGTTGCGCTACGGCAAGATCATCCTCATGACAGACGCCGACGTGGACGGCAGTCACATTCGTACCCTGCTGCTCACATTTTTCTTCCGTCACATGCAGGATCTGATCAAGCGAGGCAACGTTTTCATCGCGCAGCCTCCGTTGTACGGGATCAAGAAAGGCAAATCGCATCAGTACATCAAGGACGATCGCGAATTCGTGAAGGTGATGGTGAAGCGCGCGTCCGACGGACTTGTGGTGCGTTATGGGGATGGCGTCGCCAAGCTGGAAGGCGCGAATCTGTCGAAATTTATCACCGTTCTCAATGAGTACCTGGGGTTCTTCGACAAGGTCGATAAGCGTATTCGCAACGAGCGTGTCACCGAGTTGCTGCCCAAACTCGATCTTTCAAAGCGCGCGGATTTCGAAGGCGACAAAAAGACGCCGCCGAAAAAGATCGAGAAGCTCGAGAGAGAACTGAAGAAAGTGCAAAAGGAGCTTGGTCTCAAGAGCGCGGAAACCCGCTTTGATGAAGAGCATAACCTGTGGGAAGTTGCCTTCGTCAATGCGCAGGGCGCGGAACATCGGATCAACTGGGAACTGGCCTCCACCGCTGAATACCGGCAGATGACATCGAAGTTCAAGCAGATCGAGCCCTACATGGAACCACCGTTCGTGATTGAAGTGGCTCCGAAGAATGCGCCTGCTGCCGCCAACGGCGGGGACGAAGAGTTGAGTGACGCGGAGCGCGAGGACCTGGAGAAAACCTCAAGAAAAACCACCAAAGTTGCGCCCAAGATGAAAAGCAAAGAGCCGGAAGTAGTAGAGAAGACCAATGCGCGCGATCTCTTTGAGTATGTCCTCTCTGAGGGCAAGAAAGACTTCAGTGTGCAACGCTACAAGGGTTTGGGCGAGATGACGGCTGAGCAACTCTGGGCCACCACGATGGACCCTGAGCGGCGCACCCTGCTGTCTGTAAAGCTTGAGGATATCGCCGAGACTGAAAACATCTTCACCACTCTGATGGGCGAAAACGTCGAAGCGCGCCGCAAGTTCATAGAGGACAATGCACTCGACGTGAAAAATCTGGATATATAGACACCGCGTAGTTCAGCGGGTCGGCAAGCGTGCTGGGCGGCTCAGAGCCGCCCTTTTTCTTGGCTGTAATTCTGCTATCGGCTCTGCCGGCGAGAAAAAAGATTGCAAGTTTTCGGATTAGCTCGCGTTCACTCGACCAGGGAGAGTGCCATGTCGACCTTGAGCAATGTTCCGAGATTGTCCGGCAGGAGTCTTGTCCTGTGGCCCTTATTCGCAGCCTGCGGCGTGCTGATTATCGCGGCGATCCTGGTTCCTGATCTGCATCGGCCGAAAGTAGTGCCATCCACTCCCAAGGCTGAAACAAAGACCACAGCCAAGTTCGCGGCGCCAACGCAACTCGAGATGGGTGCAACGACCGGCCGAATGGCGCTAGCGGCGGAGCCCCCGGCACACGCAACAGGTTCCTCTGCCACCTTCGATCGCAAGATCGTGCGTACAGGATCGCTGCAGGCATTGGTGAAAAGCCCGGTTGATGCAGCTGAGAAACTTCGTACCGTGACCGAACGGTTGGGCGGCTACATCGAGAGCCTGCAAATTAACGGCGACCAGGGCGCACCAACCGCCAACCTTACTCTCCGCCTTCCGGCCAATCGTCTCGAAGATGCTAAAGCGGAATTTCGTAAGCTGGCTATCCGCATTGAGAATGAACAGAGCAATGCTAGTGATGTGACCAAGCAGTACGTGGATGGGGAAGCAAAGATCAAAAATCTGCGGGCAGAAGAAGCCCAATACCTGACCATCATGAGACGTGCGATGAAAGTCGACGATATGCTTCAGGTAAGCGATAAGATCGCCGAGGTCCGCGGCGAAATCGAGCAGCAGCAGGCAGAATTCGCAACTCTGTCTAAGCAGGTGGAAACCGTTGCGCTCACCATTTACTTGCGAGCGGAACCGGCAGCGCCAGCGGCATCAGGCTGGCATCCAGTTTACGAACTGCAACTGGCAGCCAAAGATGCTCTCGAGGGCCTGACCAGTTACGCGACCACGATGATGGCCGTCATTCTCGAAATTCCCGTTGTCCTGTTATGGCTTGCGACCATCGTTCTGGGCGGAACCGCCGGCTGGAAACTGATCCGATGGCTAGCTCGCCTGTTCTTCTCTTATCCGAAACAGCAGGCCGCGTAAATCTCACCAGTCGAGGTTCGAGCCGAGATTCAGCGGGCTGGAACCACCAGCCTACGTCTCCGAGCATCTACTGTTGCCGTGAACAGTAGGATCCCCACTAGACTCCGAGCGATCGTCCTTTTAGCACTGATGTGGACAATTGCGAGCGCCGCTTCGCCCGCGCAAGAAAAGAACTCAGCTCCAGTTTCCGTGCAGACGGAGATGCACAACGTCCTCTACCGGTTCACAGGCAACATTGCGGTTCGCATTTTTGACCTCGAGGGCTCGCTGCTGCCGACGCCAAATCATCAATTGCCAGTATTCGATGATCCGCCCTCGTTCCTGATCAATATCCGCAGTGCAACCATTTCGATTACAACCGACCAGTTGGCCAATGTGATGAATGAGCACGTCTTCGCGCCGAAAGATGCTCCGCTGAAGGGCCTCACAATCACTGCGTCCGGGAACCTGCTGAAGATCAAGGGCAAGCTTCACTCCAAAGGAGACGTCCCATTCGAGACTGAGGGCTCGCTCAGCGTCACGGCAGATGGAAAAGTGCGTGTGCAAGCACAAAAGATCAGAGCAGCACATCTGCCAGTCAAGGGGTTTATGGATCTAGTCGGCTTGCAAATCGAGAAGCTCATTAACACACAGAAAGTGCACGGCGTGCGAGTTGAAGGAGACGATCTGCTGCTGGATCCGGAACAGCTTTTTCCACCGCCCCAAATCAGGGGAAAGCTGACTGAC
>JBLNFC010000554.1:0-4810 GCA_050263355.1 Acidobacteriota bacterium | reverse complement strand
GTCCAGCAGGTTGACGAAGAAGTCGTTCGTCAAAACGCCGGGCGTCTGGGTGAAGACACCGTGCTTGCTACCGCCTGCATTCGCGCCGAGCACGCGAAGTCCGCCGACCAGCACCGTCATTTCCGGGCCCGTCAGCCTCAGCAGCTGCGCGCGGTCGACCAGAGCCTCTTCCGGCTTCATAAACTGTGTCCTGCCGCTAATATAATTGCGGAAACCATCGGCCCGCGGCTCAAGAGGAGCGAAAGAAGCGACGTCGGTTTGTTCCTGAGACGCGTCCATGCGCCCCGGCGTGAAGGGTACCTTTACCTCGACGCCGGCATCCTTAGCAGCCTTTTCGATTGCAGCGTTTCCCCCCAAGACGATGAGGTCAGCAAGTGAGATAGTCTTGCTGAATTCCTTTCGGATGGTTTCGAGCTTCTCAAGGACGATTGCAAGTTGCTTGGGCTGATTGACCTCCCAATCTTTCTGGGGAGCAAGGCGGATGCGTGCGCCGTTCGCTCCACCTCTCTTGTCGGAGCCACGAAATGTCGAGGCCGACGCCCAAGCGGTCGAAACGAGATCGGACACTGAAATCCCGGATGCGAGGATCTTCGCCTTCAGCGTGGCGGCATCCTTATCATCGATCAGCGGATGGTTAACAGCGGGGATTGGGTCCTGCCAAATGAGAGTCTCCTTTGGCACAAGCGGGCCAAGGTAGCGCGTGACCGGACCCATGTCCCGGTGCGTGAGCTTGAACCATGCGCGAGCGAATGCGTCGGCGAACTGATCCGGATTTTCGTAGAACCGTCGCGAGATCTTCTCATATGCGGGATCAACGCGTAACGACAGATCGGTGGTCAGCATAGTCGGGACGCGCTTCTTCGACTTATCGAACGGGTCCGGTACAGTTGCTTGGCCATTCTTGGCGCGCCACTGTTTCGCTCCCGCCGGGCTCGTTGTCAGCTCCCACTCGTTTTCAAACAGGTTCTTGAAGAACAGATTGCTCCACTTTGTGGGCGTCTGTGTCCAAATGACTTCCGGACCGCCGGTGATAGCATCGGCTCCGATTCCTGTGCCGAACTTGCTTTTCCACCCCAGGCCCTGGTCTTCTAAGGCGCCGCTTTCCGGCTCTGGCCCCACCAGCGACGGATCCCCGGCACCGTGCGTCTTGCCAAAAGTGTGGCCGCCGGCGATGAGTGCGACAGTCTCTTCGTCGTTCATGGCCATGCGGAAAAACGTTTCGCGAATATCTTTCGCCGCTGCGAGCGGGTCGGGGTTGCCATTCGGCCCTTCGGGGTTGACGTAAATCAGGCCCATCTGAACCGCGCCCAGCGGCTCGGAGAGCTGACGCTCGCCGCTATAACGTTCGTCGCCCAGCCAGGTCCCTTCCGGCCCCCAGTAAAGCTCCTCAGGTTCCCACACGTCGGCGCGTCCTCCAGCAAAGCCAAAGGTTTTGAAGCCCATCGATTCCAACGCGACGTTGCCGGCAAGGACCATTAGGTCGGCCCACG
The DNA here is from genome assembly GCA_050263355.1 of Acidobacteriota bacterium. Lineage (GTDB taxonomy): Bacteria > Acidobacteriota > Terriglobia > Terriglobales > Acidobacteriaceae > Gp1-AA122. The sequence continues at coordinate 3,320 of JBLNFC010000554.1, read as the reverse complement.
AGATCTTCTGGCCATATTTCTGTTTGATGGGCCAAAGCAGGCGGCGCGCCTTATCGAGGTTCGCGTTGTCCGGCCAGCTATTCAGCGGTGCAAAGCGTTGCTGGCCCGCGCCCGCCCCGCCGCGGCCGTCTGTAATTCGATAAGTCCCCGCACTGTGCCATGCCATGCGGATCATCAATCCGCCATAATGGCCGAAGTCTGCCGGCCACCAATCCTGAGATTCCGTCATCAGGACATGCAGGTCCTTAATCACCGCATCGACGTCAAGACTTTCAAACTCCTTGGCATAGTCGAAGCCGTCGCCCATAGGATCGGACAGCCTGGAATTGCGGTGAAGAACGGAGATATCCAGGGCGTCCGGCCACCAGTCGCGGTTCCCGCGCCCGCGCACCCCAGAGACTACCGGGCACTTCGCCGCAGCCGCTACGGTCTGGGGGTTGTGGGCGGCAGGCGCCTCTTTTACTTCTTTTTCCATCTTATTAGTCCTTTCCACCGAAATTAGAATATCTATCGAGAAACGCGCCGGGTTGCGCATCTGGTGCACAGCCCTCGGAAAATGAGTTCGCACTCGCGAAGCACTCGCCGGCCGAGTGACGCCGGGACAGGATGAGGCACGTCGTACCAGTCCACGTCCTCGACATTGCCACAGCGGTCACAGATGAAGTGATGATGCCGCGTTCCTTTCGTATCAAATCGCGCCGCGCGGCCTTCCACAGCCACTTCGCGCACCAAGCCAGCCTGCACCAGGTCGCGCAAATTGTTATAAATCGTAGCCCGGGAAGAGCGCGGATCGAGCCGGTTAACAGCTTTGAAGATCTCCGCAGCCGTGGGATGTCCCTTTTGCTTCGTCAAGAACGCCATAACAGCGTAACGCTGCGGCGTGCTCCGCAAACCGCTGCCCGCCAAGGATCGTGTGATCGCATGGTCGCCCATGAACAGTTTAGATTATATCTAATATGAAAATCGGTCAACGCCGATAGCGCTTCGAGATCTGAGCAGTATCGAGCGTGTTGCAACTATCGCGTCGCCACGCCGGAGCTCCAAACCGTCAAAAAAGGAGCTGTGTAGAAGGTTATGTGCTTTTAATACTATGCACACCCGTACAGACTTGTAACCCCCATCCACTCTGCTGAAGTGATGAAGAAAAAAGCAGACTCGCCGGAGCAGGTTTGGCTGCCGTGTCCCTTAACATCAATGCTGCTGAGAGTCCTGCACTGCCCAATCAAAAGATATTTATAGCTGGACCGGGCAGAACCTCTGGCGATTCGCTTTTCGGCTTCTTTGATATTGCGGCCATTCAAACCAATACAAAGAAGATCAGATTTTCGATTCGCTGAACGCCTCGCCGTGCAATCCTGCTTCGACGCCCCTGATTACCTGACCTACATTGCTCTTGGACAACACTGACGTGATTCCGACTTCGCGTGCCACGGACGCGAGCTGGCTGTCCATGTACATTGAACAAAGCACAAATCGAATGCTCGGTCGTGTTTTGTGAATCTGACGTGCTGCTTCTATACCGTTGAGAACAGGCATTGCGAAGTCCAGCACCACGATGTCGGGAGAAAGGCTACGCGCTTTTTCAACGGCCTCCTGACCATCAACCGCTTCGCCGCAGATTTCCCAACCGGCGTGCTGGCTAAGAAGTTGTTTTAGACCATGTCGGACTACCTCATTGTCATCCGCCACTAAGATTCTAATCACAGCGCCCTCCGGCCTTCTGCTTGAAACGGTGTCACGTCAGATGCCCCCACATTGCCCGACGGCGACGCCGGTACGTAGTTATTTTCAGTAACCTACACAACTTTACCGACGCATCGCCATACCGCCAAACGGATAGGCACAGATTTGAGCTGGCCGCCTACAGCCATACCGAGCACGAAGACCTCTCTCACACCACGAACATGCGGATTGAAGTGAATCTGTTGCTTTACTGGATTTTGCGCATAAAGGGCCAAACTCCCGCGTGTGGAGGCATCGGGACAGTGGAAGGGATTCAGAACATACGCCCAAAGCGCGTCGTTGGAAGACGACCCTTTCCTAGACACCTTGCCTTCGTCGTACTTCCCATTGAGGACCTTGATCGAGCGCTCATTGGATAGCGCGTCGGATCCTGCACCGGCTCTCGGGCGTCGTAATCTTTCGTCTGGGCCTTAGCCATTGAACCGGACACGCTACCAGCAAATTCCTGTGCAGCGACAGATCGCAGGAACTCGTGGTCTTCTATGGCGGCGGCGACTCCCGTACGCGAGCTGCCTTGTGTGGTTTCGGTGCGTAGAACTCGGGCGGTGAAGCGCACTCGAACTGCTTCGGCCAATGTGATCTGTGAGGGGAGGGTTAGTGTAATCTCCAGCCTCGAACCCGACGCGATCGGACGGTCGATGTAAAAGAAAATTCCCCTGGCGCTCACGTTGTGCGTTTCCGTGAGCAGTTCTTGGAAACCATTTCCAGTTAATTTCACTAAGGCAGGCAAGCGGATTTCAAAACGGCGCATAGAACGCCGTTCCGGCCCCGTTGCAGGCTGGCCAGTTTCTTTTTCGAAAAACATTTGAGGTGAACCTGTTCGCGTCCGTTTTCGGGAAGGCAGACGTGAAGTAAAACCCGGCGCAAAACTGCTGGCTAATAATTCACCTACTTACCTGTTTTTTGCAAGAAGAAAAGCACGGCAGCGACTTCTTTTCTCCAAAGTCGAAGCCTCTGCACACAGGCTTGTGCTTCTTTGCATTGCACAGCAAAACTCGGCTGAGGCTCGGTGTTGCCCCGTCATGGAAGAAAGCTCAGCGCGAAAATTCGTTCGGCATCTAAACAGTTAAATTAGTGCATCTCACCTGCGGGAGAGTTGTGCGCGCGTCGGTTCGCTTGACAGTCTATCCGTCCGATGTTTAAGTATTTATTCAATTTTCACCCCACTTTTGGTGACTAGCAGGCATGCCGCTTCGCGCGCGCAAGCAACTTCACAATTTGTGCGCCGTTTCTGCGTCCTCTCCAAAGAATGACTGATCCGGAGGAATTCGTGAAATTGAACTGCCCTGTGCCAAGAGGCCGTCGTATAGCTCTGTGCGTACCCCTTTTTTGTATTGCAATGATTCTTCTGACGGCGGTGGCCATCCTCTCGGTTGGGGCAACAACCCTTGTCAACGCACAGCCAGACAGCGGGCGGTTCCTGGATCGTCATCGCCCATCCATGCGGGCAAGCGCGTTGGCCTCTCCAGGAATGGGGCATGCAGCACCACGGGTTCGTCGTCGACCTGCAGTCGCCCCACTCGCGTTTGAAGCTAACCGGGGTCAGACTGATCCGCATGTGCAGTATTTGGCTCGTG
>JBLNFC010000553.1:0-8933 GCA_050263355.1 Acidobacteriota bacterium | reverse complement strand
GGCGGTTGGAGAGTCGCGGGTGTAACCACCATTCAATCTGGACATCGGCTTGCAGTTTTGAGTACGAATGCGCTGAATGCCTTCGGTACATCTGCTTTCGGTGGCGATTTTGCGCAGCTTGGCCCCTGTACTCTTTCACAGGTCAATACCTCCGGATCAGTGACCGACAGATTGAACAAGTACATCAACACAAGTTGCTTTCCGGTGGATGCTAGCGGCCTTGGTGTGTTCCCCGTGATAGGAGCCGATGGCGTCGCCACCGGTTTTGGCAACACACGGCCCGGCATTGTGCACGGGCCTGATCAGAGAAATACTGATCTCTCTCTCATCAAGCAGTTCGTACTGCCCTGGCGCAACGACCGCAGTAATCTCGAATTCCGGGCGGAATTCTTCAACGCCTTCAACACGCCGCAATTTTCCGATCCTGATAATGAGCAGGACTCGCCAACTTTCGGCCAGGTTCTGAGTACCGCCGTGGCGCCGAGAATCATACAATTCGCATTGAAATTAAATTTCTGAGCATCCCTAGGGAGGCATTGCCCGTGCTCTTCGATCGCGCAATCAACTGCAGGTGCGGACGTCCGCGTGCGTACTGCGGAGAGAAGCTCCGCAAGTTGTTTTCACTGGCTTGTCTACTTATCGTTCTGGCCGCTTCTGCTACTGCTCAGAAACCCAAGCAGCCGAATCCGCTGACGCCGAAGCCAGGCGTCGCTCCTCAACCCGGGCCCCTCCCCTCCACCGGCCCCCACGAGCTTACGGCCGCGGACCTGGAGGCTTTTCTCGATGGCGTGATGCCGCTCCAGCTTCGCCGCGAAGACATAGCCGGTGCAACCATCTCCGTCGTAAAAGACGGCAAGGTGCTCTTCGAAAAAGGCTACGGCTTTGCTGATATCGAGAAAAGAGTACCGGTTTCAGCCGATAACACCTTGTTCCGCCCCGGCTCTATTTCGAAGTTGTTCACCTGGACCGGCATCATGCAGCAGGTCGAGCAGGGAAAGCTGGATCTTGATCGTGATGTGAATGACTATCTTGACTTCAAGATCCCGCCCGCATTTGGTAAGCCCATCACGTTGCGCAACATCATGACCCACACTCCGGGTTTCGAAGAAACCGTCCAGGAATTATTTGTGGGGGATGAAAAGCACCTTACACCGCTGGGGGATTATCTAAAGGCGCATCTTCCCGAACGCATTTATCCGCCTGGCACCACGCCCGCATACTCGAACTACGCCACGGCCATGGCAGGTTACATTCTGCAGCGGGTCTCGGGCGAAAAATTCGATGATTACATTGAGAACCACATCTATAAGCCGCTGGGAATGAACAGTTGCACGTTCCGCCAGCCGCTTCCTGACGCGCTGAAATCGCGTATGTCTAATGGCTATGAGCTGGCGTCCCAGCCTGCGCACCACTTTGAGTTCGTCAACACCGAGCCCGCAGGGAGTTCCTCCGTCACTGCCGCCGACATGACGCACTTCATGATTGCGCACCTGCAGAACGGTACCTACGAGGGCGCACAGATCCTCCGTCCCGAGACTGCGCAACTCATGCACTCGCGCCAGTTCGCGAATATGCCTGAGATGAATGCCATGGCGCTCGGTTTTTATGAGGAGACGAGGAACGGCCACCGCATCATCGGCCATGGTGGCGATACTCAATACTTCCACAGTGACCTGCATTTGGTGCCCGACGTGGGCCTGGGATTTTTTATCTCTTACAACAGTGCCGGAAAGGGCGAGATCAGCACCCGCACTGCCGTCTGGGAAAAGTTTCTGGACCGCTATTTCCCTTATGAGCCCCCCGCGCCTGGGACCATTGCCTCGGCGGCAGCCGATGCCAGTGCAGTCTCCGGCCGATACATCGTGAGCCGCCGGGCAGATACGACGGTGATGAAAGTGTTCAACGTCGTAGGCGAAACCAAGGTTTCTCGCAACCACGACGGAACTGTCAGCGTCAGCGATCTCAAAGACTTGAACGGCGAACCGAAGAAATTCAAAGCAGTCGGCCCCATGCTGTTTCGCGAGGCCTATGGCCAGGATCAGATCGGCTTTAAAAAAGACGACTCTGGACGATGGGTACTGGTAATCGATTACCCCTTCATGGTCTTCCAAAAATCTCCATGGAATCTAAACAGCGTCCTGAACCTCCCCATCATTGTGGGGAGCATGGTCATCATGGCCCTAGCCCTATTACTCTGGCCGGTGGCGGCGCTCACCCGGCACCACTATGCGCAAAAGCTCAATTGGGATGCGAGAGATCGAAAATTGCGGGTCATGGTGCGAGTTGCCTGTGCTCTGGGACTCATCTTCCTGGGCGGCTTCGCACTATTCTTCAGTATGGCGGAGAAGGATATTGCGATCATCAGTCCCGCCTACAACCCCTTGCTGCGGTTCCTCCAATTACTGGGCTGGCTGACCTGTATAGGCGCAGTCATCGCCATTATCAATGCTGCTCGTTCATGGAAAGAGAAGGGTCGATGGATGGGTAGCAAGCTGGTCGAAACCGCAATCTGTGTGGCGCTTCTCGGTTTTGTCTGGTTCGTCTACACCTGGAACATGCTACATCTCAGCTTGAAATACTGACACGCTCGTGCCTTGAGACACGCCAAAGATTCTCGAACCGCGCTTCATTCATCGGCGAAGATTACAGGCGCGGGTTCAAGTGTGTTCTCCGCCGAAAAACGCGCACTTTCTACGCGATTTCGGCCCTTGCACTTCGCTCGATAGAGCGCCGCATCAGCCATGCGAAGGAGCGCCGTGTAATTCAAAGGCCCCTCGTCGTTAGCGGCCGAGACGACTCCCACGCTGATCGTGACCGCGATGGGCCCTTCTGCGGTCGCAACCGGCCTCTCTGCTACTCGCTCCCTGAGCCGTTCACCGCTGGCCAGGATCTCCGCCGTATCGCAATTTGGCAGCACCACCAGGAATTCCTCGCCACCATAGCGCCCCGCCCAGTCATAGCTTCGGACAGAACTGGCCAACCTGTGCGCTACTTCCTGCAAGACTGCATCACCGATCAGGTGCCCGTAGCTATCGTTGACCGTTTTGAAATGGTCCAGGTCGGCGATAATTAGACCCAGTGAGTCGCCGCTTCGCTCCGAGCGTTGCAGTTCTTTCTGCAACGATTCAATCACTACGCCGCGGTTCCAGAGGCCAGTAAGCACGTCATGCGTGGCCTCGAACTGCAGCGAATCCTGAGCCCGTGCCAGCCGATGTTGAATAATCAATACACGGCCACCCAGCGCCACCAGGCTGACAACAAGGCTGATGGACGCGACCACGCGCTGGCTTTGTGCCAACTGCACCAGGATCAGCAAACTGCAAAGCGGGTAGAGCAGCGGAAAGAACTGATTGATCACGATTGCTTGTGCCCGGTCGGGAGGCGTTTTATCCGGCATTTCGGACTTCTCCCAGGTTGCGGCGATCATCAGGGGAATTGCCAGGAGCACGCTCCAAACCATGTCAAACCACTGCCCTGGCTGCAGGTTCTCCGCGTAGGAGTCAGCTAATCCCGAAAGTAATAAAAAGATGGCCATCCTTCCAAAGAAGCGGCGCACCAAGGTCGATTTCGTCAGCAGCGCGCGTAGCCCAAAGGTCACGGTCAACATCACATTGAAGGGCAGACTACGGGTCCAGGTGAACGGGCCTGACATCGCGGAAGGTGCGCCTGTTCCCGCCTGCGGAGGAAAGTACAAGAGAATCGCGAACCAGAAGACGCACACTTGCACGAAATCTAGCAGATGAAGCCGGTCGAAGTGATTCGGCTCATGATCGGGATCCAGGAAAATCAGCATCCCGAACGGAATAACAGACACGTAGAACAGCAAGTCGTCCAGCGCCTCGAGCGAACCATTGGGCGCAACATCCACATACACCCCAAGCGCCTGCGCACACGCCCAGACGCTGAACGTGAACGCCAGCCAACGCCAGTAATAGCGTGCAACACTCGCCGTACCGCGAAACGCGTTCACCGATGTCAGAATGCAGAGTATGCCAAGCAGCAACTGCATGGACTCGGATAGAAACGGACCGGGTGCTCGCTCCCCGAGGGTCGCAAGTGAAACGGCTTGGGCGCTTAACAGTACGGCAGCAATCGCCAGCATCCCCAATCCCGAAGAGAAAGCGGAAGCAGTGCAACCTGAGGACAGCCGAGCGCGAAGCCCTGAGATGACTTCATGCCGTTGTGGGCGACTTCCCCAGCCAAGCATGATCAGACCTCCCTTTGCGCATACCGGTTCCCCAGCGGAATCTGAGACTTGCTTTGCTTATATCGGCAGGTCTCGTCAAGGGCTTTAATCCGACGACCACCCCTTTGCTGGGCGCCGGGCACCTTCAACCAATAGCGACCCGATCCCCTCTTCGGTGTAGACTTTCCACCTGCTGATAGGGGAGATCGCGCCATGCTGCGTTCACATCTTGTTCTAATCTCACTCATTGCATTGATCGGAGTCTTGGCTATGGCAGGAGAACGGAATTCCGCCACCGACAGCGTCGGCTCGGTTTTGCTCGTCGCCAACAAAGGCGATCGTAGTTTAGGAATTGTTAATCCGGCAGAAGCTCGTCAGGCTGCCACCGTGCCCGAGAATGACACCACCGGACACGAAGTCGCCGCTTCTCCCGACGGCCACACCGCCTACGTTCCCATTTATGGCAATTCAGGAGTAGGCAAGCCGGGCACCGATGGGCGCTCGATGCTGGTCGTCGATCTCGATGCCCGCAAGATCGTGTCCACGCTCGATTTCGGTCATGGCGTGCGGCCTCACTGCCCGATTTTCGATTCCGTCAACCATGTGCTCTATGTGACTACGGAACTCGACAACTCCGTTGCCATCGTCGATCCCCAAACGTTGAAAATCGTAGGATCTATCCCTACCGGGAAGCCGGAATCCCACATGCTCGCAATCACTCATGATGGGCTCCGCGGCTACACTGCCAACGTCGGCTCGGGCACCGTTTCGGTCCTCGACTTGAAAGCACACAAACTCGTTGAGGTAATCCCGATTTCGGGCCAGGTGCAGCGAATTTCAATTTCGCCGGACGACAAGCTCGTTTTTACCGCGGATCAAACCAAGCCCCAGTTGGCGGTTATAGACGCCACGTCAAACAAGGTCAGATCATGGATAGCGTTACCCTCGAATGGATACGGAACCGCCTCCACGCCCGACGGGCGCTGGCTGCTCGTGGCACTACCAGCCGCAAAAAAGGTCGCTGTCGTCGATCTGGGAAGTATCAGAGTGATTCGTACTATCGACGTCCCTGCTTCACCCCAGGCGGTTCTCATTCCGCCTGACGGCAAAGTCGCATTCGTTTCCTGCGATTCTGAACACAAAATCGCCGCCATTCGCGTAGGCGATTGGTCAGTCGAGAAACTGATCGATGCCGGCCAGGGAGCGGACGGGATGGCCTGGGCCTCGCGCCGATAGCCACTTAACAAGGACTCCTTGCTGGGCAACCGTGGGCGGTGAAATTATTGGCTTCTAAGCGCTTGACCAATGCGCTGCAGTCCGTCCGCGGTCATCTCTCCTTCACCGCCGATTCCGATCCGAAAATGTTCAGGCATATCGAAAAAGCGCCCCGGAGCTACGCTGGTTTCGTAGTCAGCCTTCAGACGTTCACAAAACTCATTAGCGTTGCCACTGCGAAGCCGCGGGAACGCGACCGTTCCATGTTCAACACGGACGCATTCCAGCCACGCTTCATGTTGATCGAGAAAGGAATTGAGCTGCACCCGGTTTCTCTCTAGTATCTTTTTCGCGCGCGCTGCCACTTTGTCCAGGTTGTCGAGTGCAATCACGCTCAGCAACTCCCCTATATGCACCGGCGTAGCGGCGAATAGATCGTTAAGTCTCCACATGCGCCCCGCCAGTGCAGGTTCTGCTATGACCCAACCGCACCGAAGGCCACTTAACCCGTAGGCTTTCGTCAGGCTGTTAGTCACGATGAACTCGTTGCCCAGATGGAAAGCCGGCCGCGGCCGGTGCTCGAACAGGCTTTCCAGGTAAACTTCATCGACCAGCACCCGCGCGTCCACACGCGCAGCAATCTTGCCCACCGCTTGGAGAGTCTCGTTGTCCGTGAACGCACCGCTGGGATTATGAAGATTCGTAATCACAACCAGCCGCGTACTCGACGTGATCTTCCGTGCCACTTCCTCGGGGTCAAGTCGGAACCCAGTCTCAACCGTGCGTTCAAAAAACCGAACTGCTGCGCCCAAGTACCGCGCCAGGCTCACCAACAACTCATAGGTTGGATGTTCCAACAGCACCTCATCCCCAGGGTTGAGGATCGCAGCCATGGCCAGATGGTTCGCCATAGATGTACCGGCTGCAGCCACTATGCACTCAGGCGCGACACCATTCTTACGTGCCAGTCGCTGCTGCAGTGGTGCATAGCCGTATATGGTTTCACCATTGATCTGAAGGTCCTTGAGCTCCACTGGAAGTTCAGAAAGCGGATAGCTGGCTACGCCACTCGCTGCCAGGTTATAGCGAGCGCCGGAATCAAGCTTGGCGTACTCCATGTATGGCGATCGCGCCGTCGTCCGCGCCCAGTTCATGGGTTCGTTCTCACTTTTCGCTGACGATTCCAGAGAAAATAAGCGGGAAGCCCTAGCAGCAAGATGATCACTCCTACGAAGGTATTTCCTGGATATCTGTAGATCGTATTGGCCACCACCAACCAGGAGATCAGCACGAAAACAGCAGTGGTAAAGGGATGCCCAGGGATTCGAAAACCCGATTCTGCCGTCCTCCCGGCACTCTCTACAGCCGCTCCCAGTTCTCGTCTTCGAAATACGAAAACGCTGGCGGCAGTGAGCCCGAAGAAAAGAAAATCCATCGACACAACGTAGTTCAGTATCTGCTCGTAGCGTCCGGAGAGAGCTATCACGGCAGTCCAAAGGCTTTGCAGGAGAATCGCGACCACCGGAACGTGAGTGCGTTGGCTGACTGCGGCCACGCTGCGAAAGAAAACACCATCTTCCGCCATCGCAAAGTAGACCCGGGGCGCTGTTAGGATGGATTGGCTCAGAAAACCGAGCGTTGAGATCGCAATACCTAAAGCGATCAGAACCGCGCCACGCTCACCTAACGCAAGCCGCATGACGGCGCTGGCCGGTACGCTTGTTCTGCTCAAAGCCAGAGGGCCAAGGGCACGCACATAGACAACATTTACCAAGATGTAAAGTGTTGTAACCCCCGCGACACCGATCACCAGAGCGCGTGGTAAATCCCTCCGCGGATTTGTCATTTCACCGGCCACGAAGCTTGCCGTCTGCCATCCGCCGTACGAGAACAGCACGGGCACGAGCGCCGCTCCAAAAGCTGCGAGCAGGCTGAGAGAAGGAGGCTTCTCGAACATGGGATGCAGCAGCGGTTGCGCCGTCGGGATGAAGATAAATCCTGCCAGCACCAGGCCGCAGATTGCGACTATCTTCAAAACCATCAAGATGCTCTGCACTCTGGCCCCGAGCTTCACTCCAAGGCAGTTGACGACAGTGAGAACTGTTAACCCGATTACCCCGACCGCCTTGTCGGAAGCCTTAACCGGCAGCAATTCCAAAAAGTAGCGGGCGAAGGTGACGGTCACGGCAGCCATCCCGCCGGTTTGAATCACCAACAGCAATACCCACCCATATAGAAAACCGACCGCTGGATGGTAGGCCTCTCGCAAGTACGCATATTGGCCGCCGACGTCGGGCATCCGGTCTGCAAGTTCGGCCCAAATAAAGCCACCCCACAGGGCCAGCACGCCACCAACTAGCCATGCACCAATGATCAAAGCGGGCGTGTGAACCTGCTGCGCGACGACGTATCCATTAATGAAGATGCCGGCGCCCACGATTCCGCCCATGACCACCATCGTGGCGTCAAAGAAACCGATTCGGCGTACCAGTTTGGCCGTAATCACGTGGTTTGGGTGGGCGAAGATGGAGACGACAATACCATGTCTGCCGCCCAGCTACTTAAAGGCAAGACGCTAGCTAAACACTGCAGACCTTGACCCTGTTCGCGAATGTCTCAATCAGTCTGACCATGAAGTCGAGCGCATTATGCATTACAACGATACATCCCACGCGATGGCATTGGGAACACAGACCGCAATCAACCACTCATCAGTGGTCGTGCTCGCTTCCGCCTGATTGCCCCTGTCGACCGCCGTCTTCCCCCCCGCCAGGGCCGCGCTGCGACGAGCCAAAGCCTCCACCCTGACGTCCGCTCGAGGAGTTGCGGTCATCCGCCGCATTGGAATTGCGGTCATCTCCGCCCAGCAAGCTCCGTGGCTGTTCAGGTGCCCGATTCTGGTCGACCCCCGTCTGGAAGCCCGGCCGCAACAGTACTGGCGAAGCCCCCTGCGTCAATCCCGCCACTTCAACTACGCCCTCAAAAACCTCGACTGAGGTTTTGTGCTTCTTATTGACCTCAACCGAAAACCGCGTGCCGCGAACCGTGATCACGGCTGTCGGCGTTCCCATGCGGAAAGAAGGCGCATTTCCCAGCCGTCTCTGGATCTTGGCAAGAATTTTTCCGATGAGCAGCTCCAGATAATCGCCTCGCCCCTCGATCGGCGACTTCAGCACCACGTGGCTATTGCCCTTGATTAGAACTTGAGAGTTGTCTTGCAGATTAAGCAAAATGCTGCTGCCCTTCATCGTCTCAATAACAGTTTCCGCCGGGAGTACCGTGCCTACATTCAACGTCAAAGGATCTCCTTGCGGCGATCGTAGCGACGCCTCGCCCTTGAACTCAGCAATGATGGCCGAACCGACTGGCAATGTGGCCGTCTGTGGTTCTTGACCGGCAGCTACGCAAAAGGCGACTAGAACAATCACTGCCGAGCAGATCTGTCTCACGATGGTCATATAGTTTCCCCTGCTGAGAACGCCGCGTCCGATCTTGCTGGAAGGTGAATATCGAAGGAAATACCGTCATCGCG
>JBLNFC010000552.1:0-3280 GCA_050263355.1 Acidobacteriota bacterium | reverse complement strand
TTTCCAGTTCCGGCGGCAGACTTCCCTTAATCTGCGGGAGCATGTTCTTGATGCCCGAGATCACGTCGAGAGTCGAGGCATTACCGGCTTTTTGTACGGTGAGTAGAGAGGCGCGCTGGCCGTCGACCCGCACGATGTTGGTTTGTGGAGGGAAGCCGTCGCGAACCCAGGCCACATCCTTGATGTAAATGGTCGTGCTACCCAGCGTCTTTACGGGAAGATCGTTAAGTTCATTGATGGTTTGGGGGCTGCCGTTGATCGAAACGTCGTACTCAAGCGCACCGATCTTCGAGGTTCCCGAAGGAAGAATCAGGTTCTGCGCACTAATGGCACTTACTACATCCAGGGGCGACAGCCCTTTGGACTGCAGCTGGGCGGTGTTGAGGTCGACCTGTACCTGGCGCTGCTTTCCACCGTAAGGATAGGGAATCGAGGCACCCGGCACCGTCACCAATCGGGTCCGGATGAAGTTAAGGCCAAAATCATTGAGCTGTTGTTCCGACAAGCCCTTCCCCGACAGTGCGAGTTGGACAATCGGAACACTGGACGCACTGTAGCTGATAACCAGGGGCGGAGTAGTCCCTTGGGGCAGCTGTCGCAACTGCGTCTGGGATATCGCCGAAATCTGCGCGATTGCTTTGTCGATTTTTGCGGTGGGCTGGAAAAAAACTTTCACCACCGCAACCCCGTTCAACGATTGCGATTCAATGTGTTCGATATCGTCGACCGTGGTGGTGAGCGTGCGCTCGGTCAGAGTGACGATTCGATCGCTGATGTCTTGCGGAGCCAGGCCTGAGTAGTTCCAAACGATGCTGACAACCGGAATATTGATGGTTGGGAAGACGTCCGTCGGGGTGCGATAGATCACAATCGGTCCGAGGATCAAGATCAGCAGAGACGCGACTACGAATGTATAAGGCCGTCTTAGAGCGAGTCGAACAATCCACATATTCTTTTAGTTGGCTGTCGCGAAGTTGCGACAGTTCCCCACGAAAATCCCTGAACTCGGGGCCTTCGTTGTCTACGGGTCAAGCACAGGAGTCACCACTCAGGAGATGTGGCAAGAAGCCGTATCCAGAATTGTTTGAGTAAGTTAGGTGTCGCGAAGATGCAAAAATCTCACGGAAGCGGGTTTCGCGTGGAGCGCCAGGGAGTGTTCGATGAAAGCGCCCCGCTGAGAACTCCTCTTGGTTCTTATCGGGCCCTTATGGGCCGGAGCCTTACAGGAGCTTCTTTACGTACAACGGCCGGCTTCATTTGGGCGAATAGCTCACGCGCCAGATGCTATTGGATCCGTCGTCGCTGACCAGGAGGGATCCATCCTTCGCTACCGCAACACCCACAGGCCGCCCCCAAACTTTCCCGTCTTTGGTGACGAAGCCGGTCAGAAAATCCTCGTACTCGCCGGTTGCATGACCCTGCTGGTGCAGGGGAACTCGAACCACTTCATAGCCTGTGCGGGCGCTTTTATTCCACGATCCGTGCTCGGCAGCGAAGATATCGCCCTGGTACTGGGTGGGAAACTGTTTGGCGTCATAGAACGTCATTTCAAGCGAGGCATTGTGCGGCTGCAAGAGCACGTCGGGATTAAGCATCCTGGCGCGTAGGTCCGGGTGTTTATCCTGGTGACGAGGGTCGACGTGGCCGCCCATGTAATACCAGGGCCAACCGTAGAAGCCGCCATCCTGCACATGGGTGATGTAATCCGGGGGCAGATTCTCGCCGAGTCCGTCTCGTTCATTGACCGACGCCCACAACTCTCCGGTTTGGGGATGGACAGCAATACCAACGGCATTGCGGATGCCAGACGCGTAGACGCGCTCACCCGATCCGTCGGGATTGAACTCGAGGATATCGGCGCGGTGATATTCGACGGAATTATTATCCGTGTCGTCGACATTGGAGTGGGACCCTACCGAGACATACATTTTCTTTCCATCACGTGAGAAAGCGATGTCGCGAGTCCAATGTCCTCCGCCTCGAAGACGGCCTCCTCCGGGCAGATCCGCAAGTTTCTGGGACGCACCACGAGCCTTTAGATCTCCATTGCGATAAGGGAATCGCACTACCGAGTCTGTATTTCCCACGTAAACCCACTCGGGATTCGGTCCCGGCGGGTAGAAGGCAATCCCGAACGGCTTATTCAGACCGCTAGCGAATACCTGGGTCTGTTCAGGTTTGCCATCGGAGGTAAGGCCACGAAAAATCTTGATCTCACCGGCGTCGCTTTCGGCCAGGAAAACGTCGCCGTTTGGAGCGGTACGCAGCAGTCGGGGATTATCCAATTTGCTTGCGAATTGTTCGACTTTAAAGCCGGCCGGAGCCTGGGGCCACGCATCGGATGGCCGCCTGACCACATCAGCACCGTTGTCCACTGACTCAGTCGCATACGGCTTCGGCAAGTCAGCCAAGGTGATCTTCCGGGTCACACCTGGCGCCTGGGTCTTGTAATTCGCGAACGGAGGTGAAACGTTCAGAGATGCTGCGCTCTCTGCTTCACTCGTTGTAACTCTAGTTTTCAGTATGACGACACCGACTAAGATCGCCGACAGGGTCACAATGCTGAAAATCTTTAGATTCATCGTCAGCCTCTCACCACTGAGATGCGAACATTGCCAATACGAACTGCTATGCCTGGTGTTTGAGAATATGTCACATTACCTTATTTGGAGAAGTCGCAAGCAACTCGACTAGACCGGAGATCGCCACAAACCAGCAGAGCGTCGAGTTATAGGTCGCTCTGACGTAGGTCCGACGGGAGCGTTGGCGTGCGTTTCTCGCATTTTCATCTTCGCCCTAGCTTCGCTTAGATGAGAAGCGCTGTCGAAAGGTGTCGAAAAATCAACCCTGCTATTTGAAGTGCTGCGAATAGAGCTGGACGGGAATTCTGCTGTTCGAGGGTCTTGCGGGCGTGAGTTGCCTTCGGGAGCTGTGAGCGAGACAGTACTCAGCACGACGGCTTCGTAAAATCCGCTCGTCGAGGAGAGTCGCGCGACCAACCCGATCATCTTTGGGGTATAAAATCTCTCTTGCGCAAGCTGGGAGATGACTTGGTCTCGACCAACGCTTTGAATGTGATTTGCGCATGGCGGGAAACTGGCTTCGAGGTTGGCGAATCAAACGTTCTTTCTAATTGATAAGGAGCCGATATGGAGACCCGTGTACTCGGAAACAGTAACCTGCAAATCACGCGCATTGGCGTGGGCGCGTGGGCAATGGGTGGTGGTGGATGGACCTGGAGTTGGGGACCGCAAGATGATGAAGAATCCATCGCCGCGAT
>JBLNFC010000551.1:0-3277 GCA_050263355.1 Acidobacteriota bacterium | reverse complement strand
TCGCAGGAGTCATGGCGCACGAGATCGCGCACGTAGCTGCGCGTCACGCAACGCGCCAGATGACCCGGGCTCAGTGGGCCAACATTGGCACCATTCCCCTTATATTCGTGGGTGGCGGGATTGGCTACGCGGTTCGCTCCGCCGCGGGTTTGGGCCTGCCGCTTACGTTCCTGACGTTCTCGCGTGGATTCGAGGCGGAAGCCGACTACCTGGGCTTGCAGTACATGTACAAGACCGGGTATGACCCCAATGCATTCATCAGCTTCTTCGAAAAGATTCAGGCTAAAGAGAAGAAGAAGCCGGGAACGCTGGCGAAGGCGTTTTCCACCCATCCGCAGACTCCGGATCGAATCACCAAATCGCAGGAAGAGATTGCGAAGATTCTTCCCGCTCGCGCTCAGTACGTCATAACCACGTCAGAGTTCGACGATGTGAAATCCAGGCTTGCTGTCCTTGAGAACCGTCGCAAGATTGTGGATGAGAAGGACACCAACAAGCCGAGCTTGCGGCGCACGTCCTCGACGGACAAGAGTGGAAAGGACACCAAAAGTGGCGATGATGATCGTCCCACTCTGAAGCGCAGAGAAGATCAAAACTAAATTTTAGATCTGGATAATTTTCACGGCGGCTGAGGCCGCCGTTTTCTTTTACGCTTGAGCCCCTGAGGACTGCTGCTTGGCCCGTTGCAGGCGGTCCAGGAGCGTTTGCACCAACTCGAGTTCAGTTGCGCCGTCCTGGGGATAGGCTGCAAAGGCCCAGGCGGCTTGAAGCGGCCCGATTTCAGGCTCATGTGAGAAAGTAACGGATTGCAAGCTTTGCCACAGCTTGCCCAAGACGGTAGTCAGCCCATCCGCAGATATTTCCGGCAACAGGGCAGCAAACCGATCACCGTGATAACGCGCGAGGACATCGTTGTTCCGCAAGCTGGATTTCAGCGCAACCCCAACCCGGCGGAGCAGTTCGTCGCCCGCATCTTGTCCCAATCTAGTGTTCACCTGTTTAAGGCCGCGCAAGTCGGCAATGATTAACCCAAACTCTTTCTTGTGGCGCCGCGCGCGCGGGATCTCCTGCGCAATCGCCATATGGAAAGCCTGCTGGTTGTGAAGACCGGTCAGTGAATCGGTATTGGCGATGCGGCGAAGCTGGTCTGCCAGCTGAACATTCCGGGCGGCGGTGGCGCACACGTCGGCCGCGGCTTGCGCAATGCTGCGGTTCTCATCCGTAAAGAAATGCCGGTCGTCATGTCCGAGTACGATTGCCCCGAGAATCTCCCCGAGCGAAATCAACGGCGCACATAGCTCGGATGCAACGCCCGGAAAGCAGCAGTGCCAGTCAGTTCGACCCGCAGTGTCGTTTGCCACAACTAAGGACCGTTGAGACAAGGCCGAACGGAGTATTCCATTTTCCTGGGAAGCCGCAATTCGTTCCGCTAGCACTTCGGAGACTCCCCCGAAGGATGCGGTGGATAATTTCCCATCTTTGGAAACGAGCACAACCGCGACTTTCGTTCCTTCAAATGTGTCCTGCAGCAAATCGACTAGCATGCTGTAGAACTGCTGCGTGTCGTTGGCGCCAGCGGCAGTGCGCGCGATGAGATTGATGATTTCTATCTGGCGCATGCGCCGCAAATCGGTCGAGTAGAGCCGAGCATTCTCCAAGGCGATGGCGGCCTGGCCGGCGAATACCGTTAGCAGTCCAATAGCATCGCTGTCGAAGGGATGCGTTTTCTCCGCACGGAGCTCCAAGACTCCCAAGGCGCGTTCCCGCACCAGCAGTGGCAGAGCTAGCACGCTAACTATGTTGGGGTCGCTCAGCCGATGCCGCTTCTCATGCTGCAAATCTGGTATGTACAGGGGCGCGCGAGTAAAGGCAGCCCACCCCGCAACGCTGTCTTTTCCTACGGGAAGGCGAGCAGTTGCTTCTTCAGGGTCGTAACCATTGTGCGCCGCGCAGTACAGTTCGCGGCTACTTTCATCCGCAAGGTAGACGGCTGCGTGGTTGGCGCCAAAGTAGTTGCGTACCACCAACAACATGTGGTGGAGCAAAGTGTCGGTATCGACGCTCGACAGAATCATCTGCGTCGCTTGCTGCAAGACGGCTACTTCGCGGACGCTGGGATGGACAGGAGTCACAGGCAATGTGTCTCTTACTGAATCGGCACATTATAGCCGGGGCACGTTCCCGTTGACGTTGTCCCATGATCTGGTTCCACGGAACTAACCTGTATACGCGCTCAGAGAAGGGTGACAATGGCTGGGTGAATTTCCCAAACAGTGGAGACCTGCGGGCTTCCGCGGCCGTGTTCGAAATCCTCGAATGGCAGGCCGAGCACACTGACCGGGAGGGGCTGAGCCAGATCGCCTCCGTGCTGGATATCCAACTGGAAGCCCTTCTGCTTGAGTTGTGACTGGAGACTGCGCCGGGCTGAGCAGTATTCGCTGTCGATGGGCGTCTCGATGACCACTCTGGGAGCGGTTTTGCTGGCCACCTGCGAGATTTCCATGTGGACGTCGCAGTCGCCGGGGTTAACACTGGCGTTTTCGAGGAACGCTTGGGAAATGTGCATCAACTGGAGTTCGCGGCCGGTGCGCGGCTGATCTATGGGCAGAGCCAAATCCTGCGGCCAGGCAAGTATCGTGGCGACATCGATCTCCTGGGGTGTCCCGCTCGGAATTGCGACGTGTTTAGCATTATGCCGGTAGTCTGCCGCATCTGGCTCCAGCGCCAGACAGCCGCAAATATCTTTTATGCGGCCTTGTGTGCCACAGGCGACGCAGACGAGGACGCCAAGCAATAGTGCCTGCAGACGAATGCCAAAGCTGGCCCAAAGACGTTTCACGAGTGTCTTGGATGCCGGATCCGGCAGCCCCGTTCCAGCTTGCCGCTCTGGCCCGAGTAGTAGGACGCAGAGGCTGATTCACCCTGCTAATCAACATAATTTGTGGGCCGATCACCAGTCTTGCGTGATGGTTATCACTGCGCTCGAGGCGCTTTCCCTTTACAAATAAGGCTGGGGGAAGCCCCTCAAACGATAGCGAGGAATGAGTGTGAAACGCGTTGATAACGCGTTAGAGCAGCTCTCGCGAGCTGGCTTGTCGCTTCGCCAACACGTTCACCAGTCGGTGGAGAGAACTAATGGGGGATG
The DNA here is from genome assembly GCA_050263355.1 of Acidobacteriota bacterium. Lineage (GTDB taxonomy): Bacteria > Acidobacteriota > Terriglobia > Terriglobales > Acidobacteriaceae > Gp1-AA122. The sequence continues at coordinate 132 of JBLNFC010000551.1, read as the reverse complement.
GTGGATTCCCACCATAGCGGTATGCCTAGCATGGGCCCTGATGAACCACAGCAACAGACATCGGTCGTAATCGCTTTGCTGCTGAACGCCTACGATCGGCTGTTCGGTTGTCGTCATGACAAGCTCAGCCGT
>JBLNFC010000550.1:0-7241 GCA_050263355.1 Acidobacteriota bacterium | reverse complement strand
CAGAAAATAGCTTTGTGCGGCGTCTTCTCCCAGGCGTGCGTCCGGGAAGTCACTGACCTTGTTCGTGCTGAGATCGAGCACTGTGATCGATTGCTTCGCGAGGGTTTCCTGGGTTCCATAGCCGTCGTTTAGTAAGGCTGCATAATGCCCATCAGGGCTCAGGGCAATCGTCGCTGGAAAGCTGTTCAGGTCACCGATGCGGCCCTCAACAGGTGCATCGATCACTTTGCTCGTGGGGAGATTGATCTGACGACGAGCCTGAGTTTGCCCGTAGACGATGACGAGTGCGGAAACGAGAACAGCAGCGCAACAACTGAGCAGCAGCTTCAAAGAGTGTTCCCCGCGATGGAATAGACGAGCGCGACTATCTTAACGCGGGAGCTGACGGCCAGCTATCGGTAAGGTTATTTTAGTGCGTATCTGTGATTCGGGGAGCCAAGGTCATTTCTGGCCCAATGTTGTGGCGCACGTCGGCCCCACGTACCCAGAAGATCACATCTTCCGCGATATTGGTGGCATGATCCGCAACTCGCTCGAGGTTGCGTGCGACCAGCAGCGCATCCAGGGCTTGTCTGGTTACCGCAGGCCTCTCATTCATGGTGTGCACCAGGGTAATGAACGCCTCATCACGCATGCGGTCGACAACGTTATCCATTTCAAGCACGGCCTGTGCGAGTTCCGCCTTGCCTTCGATAAATGACTCGAGCGCGCGCCGTACCATGGCCGATACCGCAGCGGCCATTCTGGGGATATCGACCGGCAATTCCGCGGGCGGCAACTCCACCATGTCCATTACGCGTTCTGCGATGTTGACCGCCTGATCGCCCACACGCTCCAAATCGGAATTGATTTTGGTCACCGCCAGGATGAAGCGGAGATCGACCGCCATAGGCTGTTGCAACGCGAGCAAATCGAAAGCAAGCTCATCGATCTCGCGTTCGGCAACATTGATCAGGGTCTCATTTTCAAGCACCATGTTGCAGCGCTTCAGATCGCGTTCAACATATGCCTGGCAAGCGCGGTCAACCGCCTGCTCCGCCAGTCCGCCCATGCGGAGCAGCTTTTCTCGGAGTTCATCCAATCCCTGCTGAAAGCGGGTGCGCATTATCCAAACCTGCCTGTAATGTAGTCTTCCGTTCGTTTGTCGGAAGGTGTAGTGAAGATTTTTTCTGTCTTGTCGAACTCGATAAGTTTGCCGAGAAGGAAAAAGCCGGTGTATTCCGCCACACGCGACGCCTGTTGCATGTTGTGTGTGACGATCACGATCGTGTAGTGCTCCTTCAATTGGAAGATGAGTTCCTCGATCTTGCCGGTCGAAATCGGATCCAAAGCCGAGCAGGGCTCATCCATCAGTAGAACCTGCGGTTCAACGGCCAGTGCGCGAGCAATGCACAAGCGTTGTTGTTGTCCGCCAGACAAACTGGCACCCGACTTCTTTCGCAGGGTATCTTTCACTTCGTCCCAGAGAGCAGAGCGTTGCAGAGACTGCTCTACAATCTCGTCGAGTTTCCGGCGATTGCGAAACCCGTTCAGCTTCAGTCCAGCCGCCACGTTGTCGTAAATTGACATCGTGGGAAAGGGGTTGGGCTTTTGAAATACCATTCCGATGCGGCGCCGAATCCTGGTAGCCGAGGTGCCGTTATACACATCGAGGTCGCCAATCCGGACGCTGCCGGTAGCGCGGGCATTCGGAACGGTTTCGTGCATGCGATTGAGGCAACGAACGAACGTGGATTTTCCGCATCCCGAGGGTCCGATGATCGCAGTTGCGTGGTTGGCAGGCATCGCGATGGAGATGTCCTGCAACGCATGCGTTTTTCCGAACCAGGCGTTCAGATGCTCGACCTGAATGCCAACCCCCATCAGTTCGCTCCCTTCAACATTCCACGGCCGGCCACAAATCGAACCGCTCCCACCGAAACCACGATGAGAATAATCAGGATCAGAGCTCCGGCCCAGGCTTGTCGGTGCCATTCATCAAACGGCGAGATGGCATAAGTGAATATCTGCAACGGCAGTGCTGCAGTGGGCTGATTCACGTTCCAATTCCAGTACTGGTTCCCGAAAGCAGTGAACAAGAGTGGCGCAGTCTCGCCCGCAATCCGGGCAAAAGCCAGCATCACGCCCGTGATTACGCCTGAGGTCGCCGTGCGCAAGGTGATCGAGAGAGTTGTGCGCCAGCGAGGCACGCCTAGGCCGTAAGCCGCCTCCCGTACTTGAATGGGCACCAACAACAGCATCTCCTCAGTTGCACGCGTAATCGTAGGGATCATCATGATCGCCAGAGCAACTCCACCGGCCAAAGCTGAGAAGTGTCTCTGCCGTAAGACCACGATCCCGTATGCCACGATCCCGATTACGATCGAGGGGACGCCGTTCAACACGTCGGCGGTGAAGCGGATCAGGTCTCCGAAGCGATTGCGACCGTATTCGGCGAGATAGATGCCTGCGCCAATCCCGACCGGAACGCCAACGACGCTTCCGATGAGAAGAATCAGAATTGATCCCCAAATGGCGTTGGCCATCCCCCCACCAACTTCACCCACTGGTTTGGGAGTCTGAGTCAAGAACGCCCAATTCAGTGATCCGATGCCTTTATAGACGAGGTACGCAAAAATCGCTCCCAGCGGTACAAGTACGAGTACCACCGCGCCGGCCGCGGCATAGGTGACTAACGTATCGATCATGCGGCGGAGAAGACTGATCCGGGGAATCGCTCCGTCTGGCATCGAGATAGCGGTGGTGCTATGCATGCGCCCTCGCCGGAGTGCCGCGAGTTACCGTCCAGACAAGGAGCTGCGCAAGTACATTGACGAAGATGGTGACGATGAAGAGAGCCAGACCAATCTCAATCAGAGAGCTTAAGTAGAGGTTTCCGGTAGCTTCACTGAATTCATTGGCAATGACGCTCGCCATCGTGTAACCCGGAGCAAACAGTGATCGTGCAATTTCCGGACGGTTTCCGATCACCATCGTAACTGCCATAGTCTCGCCCAGAGCTCGTCCCAACCCCAGGATGATGCCGCCCAGGATGCCCGCGCGTGCATTGCGCAGAACACCAATCCGAATCATCTCCCAGCGCGTGGCGCCCAAGGCCAATACAGCTTCCCGTTGATGTTGCGGCACCGCGGTCATCACCTCTCGGGTGATCGACGAAATGATCGGGATGATCATGATGGCTAGAATCACTCCGGCAGCAAGCATACCGATGCCGTACGTAGTGCCCTCGAACAGGCCCGTCCAGCCCAGAGTCTTCCCAAGCCATGGTTCAACGTATTGTCTTAGTAAAGGAACCATCACAAAAATTGCCCATAGACCGTAGATCACACTAGGTATTGCTGCCAGCAACTCGGTTGTGAAGGCGATAGGGCCTTTGAGCCGGCGAGGGCACATCTCGGTGATGAAAACTGCCACGCCGACAGCGAGCGGTACCGCAATGAGCAGGGCCAGGAGCGAGGAGACGAGCGTACCGTAAACGAAGGTTAGGGCACCGAACTGGTCGTTTACGGGATCCCAATCCCGGCCGAGAAAGAACTTCCAGCCAAACGCATGCCACGCAAGGCTGCCGCCCGTAATCAGCTCGTAAATGATGAGCGCGACCAGTACAAGAACAGCCACCCCGCAGCCCAGCATTAGCAAGCGGAACGTTCCATCCGCGAAACGGCTGTCCGCGTCTCGTAGAAGAGGTACAGATCTACTTTGCACTTTTGCTGTAACCGTCTGCTCCGAAACGGGTTCCGGTCCCGGCAGTCGGGGCGCTCCTAAAGCTCGGTTGGCCATCGGCTGCAGGCTAACAGAGGCGTGTTACAGACATGTTAAAATGTGTGCTGATTTCGCCTCCATTATCCGCTATCAGGACTCGGATTGCTTTTGGTGTAAGAAGCTAGTATTTTCAAAACCCCCGGTTTGGTAGGTATGTCGGTTTACCAGGAAAATATTCATAAGCTCTTCGCGAAGACCTCTCGCCAGATGACCAAGGCGGCAGCTAAGGCGCAGCCAGGAGCCATTCACCGAATGCGCACGAGTATTCGGAGGCTCGAGGCGATACTGAAAGAGCTCTCGCCCGATCTGGACCGCAATCAACGCAAGCTGCTTAAGGTGCTCTCCAGACTACGTCGCCGAGCCGGCAGAGTTCGGGACATAGATGTCCACGTGGCAGCTCTTCGCAGTTTGAAGCTCTCAGATGAACCCGGACGCAAGACGCAAATGCTCTCGAAGTTTGCGGATTTGCGAATCGCCCGTGAAAGAAAGCTCGTTAAACTGTTCGATGAGGTTTCTATTCGCGAACTTCGCAAACGACTGAAGCGGGCAGAACAGTCACTCCAAGTACCCGATGACTTCCCTGGTCCATTAGAAACTGCGTACGACAGCTTCGTGCGCCTGGCAAAAAAGAACGAAACGCTCAGCGAGAAGGGCCTTCATCAATACAGGATTCAAGGCAAGCGTGCGCGATATGTCGCCGAATTAGCCGGCGATGAGGCCCAAGCACGAGCCTTCGTGAGTCGCCTTAAGACTATGCAAGACGTGCTCGGGGAGTGGCATGACTGGCTTACGTTGGCGCAAGCCGTAGCCAAGCTCACCAATTCCGCGAACAACTCTCCTCTGCTCTCCGCCTTGAATAACATAGCGCGTGCCAAATTTCACGAAGCAGTTCGTGTGGTTGCAGAGACTAAGCGCGCTATCCTGGCCTCAGACCCGCAAAAGAAACTCAAAACATCGGTTTCGCCACGACGAGATCCTGTCCCTGATCGAGCTATTGCCACGGCCGCTGCCTAGGGCCATCTCACACGATCAATACCAAATAGTTTTATTCCCGGAACTCGCACGGTTCCTCTAAACTGTCTGCCGATCTCAGTCATTCGTTCATGCCTACCTTCGCAGCGGTTGATATCGGCTCCAACTCAGTTCGCCTGGAAATCGCTCGCCTCACCGGACGGCACTTAAAACCTGTGCATGAGGATCGCGAGGTCACGCGCTTGGGAGAGTCGGTCTTTCGCAGCGGATTTCTGTCCCCTGAGGCAATGGCCGATACCATCAAAGTTCTGCGCCGGTTTCATCGCAGCGTACAAAAGTTCGGTGCCGAAAGCGTCCGTGTTGTCGCGACCAGCGCCCTGCGGGATGCCCGCAATTCGCGTGCCTTTCTTGAGTGGGTGCGCTCCGCGACCGGGTGGCGGGCGGAAATCATCTCGGGTCTGGAAGAGGCCCGGTTGATTCACCTGGGCTTGGTTGCTGGTTCACGCGTGGGTGCCTCCCCAATTCTCATGATTGACCTTGGTGGCGGCAGCTGCGAACTCACAATTTCTAGTAACGGTCATATTCGCGAGACTGTGAGTCTGCCTCTTGGCGCAGTCCGCCTGACCAATGAATTTCTCCACCACGATCCTCCTCGCAAGGGAGAGCTGGAACGCTTACGCGCATTCGTCGCGCGCGAGGTGAACCGAATCGCGTCCAGGATCGTTAAGACACGAGTTAAGACCGTGATTGCAACGTCAGGCACCGCGGCAGCGCTGGCGGCAGTTTGTCAAAACCTGTCTAAAAATCGCGGCGTCAATAGCGTAACGAACGTGCAGATGCAACGCGTTGCCAAGGTGATTACGCGATCGAATATTGAGCAGCGTAGGAAAATGCCGGGCATTGGGCCGAAGCGGGCTGAAATCATCGCTGCAGGAGCGATGGTCTACGCCGAGATCGTGGAACGCTGTCAGCTGCGCGGATTCCGTTATTCTCCGCTCGGATTGCGGGATGGCTTACTCGCGCAGATGGCGGCCGAACATGACCATACCGCGCCCTCCAGCAAGCAGATCGAGTCGGAGCGATGGGATTCGATCAAAGCCGCGGTTGACCACTATAGGGTGGATCTGCATCATGCCCTGCAAGTGCGTGGCTCAGCTATCAAGTTGTTTGACGGCCTGAAGGCAGTGCACCGTCTGCCTCCAGACTTTCGGGAATGGCTTTCAGCCGCAGCGATGCTCTACGAGGTGGGGGATTATGTGAACCGCAACGGCAGGCACCGCCACACCTATTACATTATTTCTCACTCCGAGATCTTGGGATACACGCCCGAGCAACGCCGGGTAATTGCGGCAATCGCGCGCTATCTAGGAAAGTCGCGCCCGTCTCCGGGCGACGGCCCCATGAAGGTACTTCCTCCGGCTGATCGCGATCATGTGCGCCGAGCGTCGCTTCTGTTGCGCCTCGCCCGCGCGCTCAACCTGGGCCGCAGTGGCGCGGTAAAAGATGTGCGGCTGCGCGTCCGCGATATCGAAACACAGCTTGTCTTGATCCCAAAACGCAGTGCGGGAGTGGATTTGGAACTCTGGGCAATCGAGAAAGAAAAAAATTACTTCCGGGAGCTTTTTGCACGAACGCTGTCGGCCGCGGCAGCGTGAAGCATGCGTAATATCTTCGGAGTGAGGCACCATTGCAGGCTGCCGGTGTTGCGGTTCAATTCCACTCTGGCAACCGCGCCCTTTTTGAGGTCCAGGGCTGCTTCGCAAGCGCCCTCTGAAACCAGTCGTCCCAGAAACTCGCTCAGATTTGGATTGTGCCCTACAACCATAAGAGCTTCCAGCTTGGCATACTTGCCCAGCATTCTGTGAAAATCGTCGTAGCTGGTTCCCGGACGCAAAGCATCTTCGATCTGCAACTTGCCTTCATACCCCATCTCATTGCCTACGAGAGATGCCGTTTGCGTGGCGCGCTTCAGTGGACTGGAAATCACGGCATCGACCTGTACGGCGAGCGCGGCCAAGGCGCGCCCCACATACCCGCATTGCTCGATTCCATCCTTGTCGAGTGCCCGCTTTTCATCCTTCTTTGGATTAGCCATATGCTGACCGGCACTGGCGTGACGCAAGAAATAAAGGATCATGGGCTTTTACCGCTCCTTGTGAGTTGCTAGTCTGAGCTTCTTCGATGTCGGCACAGGAACGACTTCCAGCGAGTTCTTGCCTTCCGCCAACCCGATAAGGAACTCTTGTGCGTTGAATCCTGGCTGCGGCTTCCCTCTCCGTTTGCGCAGGCGCTCGCGCGCGTGGACATACGTTCCGTCTCTTTGCAGGAAACGAGCTTTTGCCGTATCGGCCAGGTACACCTCCAAAATCTCGTGACGGACCCGATCTCGCAAAAAAGCATCCCGAATAGGACTCAAGACTTCAACGCGCTCGTAGAGATTGCGCGGCATCCAGTCCGCGCTTCCCGTATAGATCTCTTCCGATCCGCCATTGAGAAAATAATAGATG
>JBLNFC010000549.1:0-3801 GCA_050263355.1 Acidobacteriota bacterium | reverse complement strand
TCATGCTGGGCTGGTTGGCAGCGCCGCGAGCTGAAATGTTTGCATCCACTCGCCCGTTTACGTCCATGCCCGGATTGAAAGCGACTCCGAGAGCTGAAGCCAGCCGTGCTGCTTCCGCGATCGAGGCGTTCGCTGCTGTGAGCTTCAGATCAATTTGCGCGGGGGTTGGCCTCGTGTTCAGTGTTCCGGCAATAGTGACGGGAGTCGAACCGAGCTTGATGTCCGCGCGGTGTACTTCGATGACGTCAGTGGTGAGGTTGTCTGCCACTTCGTAATCCAGGGTGATGGGATAGCCGACGCTGACCTGATGAATCTGAGCATTCTCAAGCTTGATGGTGCCGATCGAGGTAGTCTTTCCGTTTGAATTTTTGAGTTTGGCGTCACCTGACACCAATGCGTCCATTCCGCTGAGGGCCTGGGAGTTCAGAAACTTCTCGGCCGCGGACACAGAGACTTGCTCCAGGTGCATTGCACCATCAAAATTAGTATTCAGCATGTTTGTTTGCTGAATCGGACCGCCTTTACCTTTTAGAGACAAAGTTTGTTTACCCACCCCCGGAAGGTGTGCAGCGGCCTCAATTGTGAACTCCCGATTGGGTGCGAAATCGGTTACGGTTAGATCGATGTGGTCGTACACGGCACGGGACTGGTGTTTTTGATTGTCCGTAATGGCGACCTGTCCGTCTTGGATTTGCAACTTCGCGAGCTCAAACTGACCCGCCTTTTTTTGGTTCGCTTCTGCTGGCGCTGAAGAAGTGCCAAGCGTGGCGAAGTTCCACTCTCCTTGGGTGTTCCTGACAAGCTCAATGCGAGGGCGTTGAAGGTCCAAGGAGTTGATGTCTACTTGCTTGCGCAGCAGCGGCAACAACTTCACCGAAACAGAGAGCCTTTGTACCTCAGCGAAAGGACGGCCCGTAGTAAAAGCCCTATCTTCGCCAATGACCGCATTCTGTACTTGAAATGACGGAGGAAACAGGCTCAGGCGCATTTCGCCTAAAGAGACCTGCCTGCCTAACTTCTTCTCGAGTTGGGTTTGTATCTGGTTGTGATAAGAATTGACATCAACCACATGCGGAATGATCAGTGCTCCCACGGCGAAGAGAAGAACGAGAACGACGATTGCGATTCCCAGCTTGCGCATGATGCCCCCTACCTGGCCTCGAAGGCAGCCGCCGACCTGTGATGCCGCACAGTAGGATGCCTTAAAACAAAAACGCGCCTTTCACTTCGCAAGCCGGTACGGTGTTCGATTCTTGCGACGAATGATTTGTCCTGCTAGTTCCCGTAACAAGCCCCATCATGATCTAAGAAATTTACCCGAGATTTTTGCCAACGTGAAGTCCATCGGAAGACAAGTTCCTCCGATGGACTCATATTAACGTTGTTTCTTGACAATCTTTGGTTTGGCGGTTGTGCTCGCGCCATTTCCACTGCTGCGGGTGCCTTTCTCCGGAGACGCGAATTCCTTGAACGCCGGGGCTTCCACCAACTCAATATCTTCACTCTGGTTCCAGGGACCTCGCGCATTGGGTTCGCCTCTGTCTCCCATGCCGGTGGAGTCATCGAAATACTGACGCACCAGCTCTGGGGTGGGTGGAATGCTGCCGATCGAGAATGGCTTCTTGCCCATGCTTTCCAAGGCAGCAGTGAAAGCTTTCATGTGCGTAATTTCTCGCGTCATGAGGAATTGCAATGCCTGAATAGTTCCCGGATCGTCGGCGAACTGGATTAGGCGCTCATAGACAATCTTTGCCCGCGCCTCGGCGGCGATGTCGCTTCGCAGATCGACATCGAGCTCGCCTGTAATCTTGAGGTAGTCGGCTGTCCAGGCATCGCCCAGCGCATTATGCAACGCAACACCTCCACCGCCGGCTATTGCGATCAGGGGATCGACTTCTGCTGCATCACGGTTGTGTCTCATCGGCTTTAGGTGCATACGCGCCAGTGTACCCACGACTTCCAGATGGCTGAGCTCTTCCGTGCCAATATCCATGAGCATGTCTTTCCGTTCCGGATCGTCGCAGTTAAGGCCTTGCACGGAGTACTGCATGGCCGCCGCCAACTCTCCATTGGCGCCGCCGAACTGTTCGAGCAACATATTTCCGAATTTCGGATCAGGCGTTCCGATTTCAACTGTGTACATCAGTTTCTTAATGTGGTGATACATGATTGATCCTCCCTATGCCCGCTTGGACTTCCCCATCGCGACCGTTCGCCGCGATGTGTCGCCTGTGAGTGAAGCCTCCTGCAGAAGCGGCTTACTCAATTCAGTGAGCAGGTAATCGCTGCTCTCTTCTTCTCCCAAGCTGTGAGATAGGAGCGTCGCAATTTCTCGTTGTCCGATTTGACGGGCCAGGGCACGCGCGGTTCCATAGGCCGCAATCTCGTAGTGTTCCACTTTTTGAGCGGCCCCAATAACGGCGAGGTCGGCAGCGATCTCGTCTTCGTCTTCATTTTCTTCGATCGTCTCTTCGCCCTCTTCAATGAGCCCTTGCATTCCCTTGCACGGCTTGGGTTGCGCCTTCTCTCCCAGAAATTCGAAAGCCTTTTTCAGTCGTTCAACTTGTCCTTCCGTTTGGCCGCGATGTTTTTCGAATGCTTCCCTGAGCTTGGGATGATGTGCAGCCTCGGCCATTTTCGGCAGCGCCTCTACCAATTGCATCTCGGCGTGAAGGAGATCCTGCAAATCGTCAATCAACAAATCTTTCAGCCTATCCATGAATTCACCTTTTCCAGTACGTACGCCACTTCAAACTTAGCTTCGTACGGCGTATTGCCCCATTGTGTTCTGTGTGTAGATTGCCGCTGATAAAGCTGTAGGTGATTCCCGTGTCTCAGCGCGCGCAAAATGTTTGCAGCGACTGAGTCATCTTCAACTCTCACACAATACCAATGTAACCGTCTGCTTCGGAGTTTCCGACAAGTTGGCTTAAGGAGCGATCCGCCATGGGGCCCGGCCACATCAAAGCGATGCACTAAGGCGAACAGCAATGAAGAGGTCAGCAGTTCTACTTTCGGTCGGCGCCTGCTTGGGCACGGCTAATGTATCTCCTCTTACGGAGACGCCCACAGAAAACGCGGGAGACACAGGTTCATCTCCACTTCGAGTATCAGGATCTCTCGCCTGATTACCTAGCTTCCCAGAATCTCACGGACACAAATGAAGCCGGCGGCTAACGCTCCAACCATTGCCATAGGGTCGAAAAGTGTACATGCGCAAGTTCAATCCCCATCCGTGGGACGAAATGCCCATGTGGACTGCACTTAGGTTGAACTCGGTCGTGGCAACGGATCTAGAAATTGAGCCCAGGGATCATCTTTCGTTTCGATGGTAGTCTCGGCGTGGACTCGGCTTCGATCCGCGGGCGTCATTCCGAACTGAGCTAAAAGTTTGCCGATCTGTGCGACCTCGCCCACTACTTGAGGTACATTCTGCCTCCGCCGTTGTCGAAAGCCGACGATCAGGCAAACCAATATCTCGAACGCCACCTCATCGCAATCTGAAGCCACTCCAAGGGGAATCTTCGCAGCAACTTTACGCCAGACGGCCTTGTGCTCTCTGTCCAATTCGGGAGGCGGATCGCCGAGCGGCGCCTTCGGTTTTGGTTCCCCTTCACGAGCACGCTTGCGCTCGGGATGACGAAGGAAGGAACCCTTAGCTTGTAGAACTTGTGTTGGGGTTCGTGGTCGGCTCATGTTCTAGAATCCAATTCCAAAACTTCTATTTTGGAGACACAAGCGAAAGGGCGATCCGCGGTGGCAGCCTCATCACTCTTTTGTGCGGGGACCCGCCCTTCCCGT
>JBLNFC010000548.1:0-3002 GCA_050263355.1 Acidobacteriota bacterium | reverse complement strand
CTGCCTCGGGATGGATGGCCGCTTGTGCTGCCTATTTTGCTATGCATCCCTCAACAGGGCGAAAGATCACAGCTGCCGCAGGGGCGCTGATTGGCTTAGCGATGATCTTCATGAAAATAATGCCGGCACTGCCGGGGCATTTCAGTGTCTACGAGTGGCTCGCTCTCGCTGCTTGGATTGTGTTGGGTGGGTTCCTATACTGGCGCGCAAAATCATCCGTCGCATCGCCTTCAAACTCCGCAAGCTCAGGGGAAACTGCATGAAGCCAATCGGCTCGGTCATTCTTGCGTGCCTGCTTATTACGTCGTGCTTTTCCGCGACGGTCTTCGCCCAATCCTTCGATCTCGTGCTCACCAATGGCCACATCATCGATGGCACCGGGTCTCCCTGGTACTCCGGTGATCTTGGTATTCGCGAGGGCAAGATCGCCGCGATTGGAAATCTTGCGAATGCCCCCCGTAAGCGAACCATCGATGTGCAAGGCCAAGTCGTAGCGCCAGGCTTCATCGACATGCTTGGTCAATCCGAGATGACGATCCTGGTGGATCCTCGCCTGCCATCCAAAATCTATCAGGGCATTACCACCGAAATCACAGGCGAGGGAAACTCGGCGGCACCCTTGAACGATGTCATCATCCAGGCTGATGTCGCTTCTTATCAGCACTTGAAAATCACTCCCGATTGGCGAACCATGCGACAGTACTTTGCTCGCCTTGAGAAACAAGGGATGGGCATCAACCTCGCCAGCTACGTTGGCGCCACTCAGGTGCGACGCATGGTTCTCGGCGACGAAAACAAAGCCCCCACGCCCGACCAGCTCAATCAAATGAAAGCTCTCGTGCGGGACGCGATGCACGACGGTGCCGTCGGTCTTTCCACATCGCTCGAATATGCTCCCGCGCCTTACGCGAAAACTGATGAACTCATCGCTCTGGCTGGCGAAGCCTCGAAATTCGGCGGCATCTATGCGACGCACATGCGCAATGAAAGTGACTCCGTGTTGCAGGCCATCGACGAAGCTCTTCGCATTGGACGCGAAGCCCATATCCCGGTGGAGATATGGCATCTCAAGGTTGCCGGCAAAGCTAATTGGGGCCGCATGCCCGAAGTAGTTGCGAAAATTAGCAGCGCTCGCGCCCAAGGCATGGACGTTGCCGCCGACACCTACGCCTATCCTGCCTGGTTTAATAGTTTTTCTGCATTCATCCCACAGTGGGCCCACGATGGTGGCGACGCCAAGCTGATTCAGCGGCTGCAGGATCCTGCCATGCGCGCCCGCATCCGCAAAGACATGATGACCCGCTCGACCGAATGGGACAACGAATGGCAGGAAATCCCCGGCCCCGAGGCCGTCATGATCGGTGTAGTGCAAAATCCTAAGCTGGTGCCCTTACAAGGCAAGACACTCGCCGACGTCGCCAAGCTTTGGAACAAAGATCCAATCGACGCCTTGTTCGACTTGCTCATTGAAGACAAGGCCTTCACCGAGGTAGCCGTCTTCGGCATGTCGGAACCCGATGTTGTTCTTGCTCTGCAACAACCCTGGGTTGCCGTCGATAACGATTCCTCAGGCACTTCACCGGAAGGACTTCTGGGACAGGAGCATCCTCACCCGCGTGCCTACGGAACCTTCCCCCGCATTCTCCGCAAGTATGTGCGGGAGGAAAAGAAATTGGCCCTCGAAGATGCGATTCGCAAATTCACCTCGTTACCCGCTCAGCGAATGCGCTTAACCGATCGCGGAGTGCTAAAGCAGGGAATGTGGGCGGATGTTGTGGTATTTGATCCCGCCACGATTCGTGACCTTGCCACTTTCGAAAAGCCGAATCAGTTGTCGGAAGGAATGAACTATGTCCTGGTGAATGGCGTTCCGGTGATCGACCAGGGCAAGATGACGGGGGCCCTGCCAGGCAAGGTTCTGCGCGGGGAAGGCTATGTTCCTTAGCACTTCAAACCGGTGGTGACGTAGAGCCCGTCCTCAACGGAGTCGAAGGATGCCGCGGCCTGCTGCCCGCGGAGCGAAGGTGCGCTCTACTTCTGGGTTATAGTGACTTTGCTCTGTCCGACGGTTGCTGTGTCCACTTTCGCAGGTAATGCGAATTGTGAGTTGAGACCGACGTTCGGATACTTGGGCTGAAGATACTTCTGCACGAAAACCTGCAGCACGAATCGGGGAATCTCCACATCGTCGAGGGAGACGCTTTGCACCTCCACATAACCCATATGATTTACGCCGCGGGCTTGCGCCACCACCAGCACATCATGGACTCCGCTAAAGACCGAGAGCAGTGGATTTGAACTGTTGCGCCCGGCTTTGAGTTGATCGAAATCAACCCGCGCGATTCCGCGAATCACGTTAGGCTGCCCTTCAAAGCGAACCGACTGCACGCCCACCGGAAGCTTCACCCGTCCTGAGGCAACGTACGCGTTTACTTCTTGTTCGGTGAATTCCGTGGGTTTTGGATCGGGAGTCGCCTGCGCTCCATTCTGCTGAACGTACTGCAGCTTGCGTTCCATGGCGTCCACCGGCGAACCGGCGTTCTGAGGCGCACCACTCGTTGCCGCAAGCAGGGAAGCCACACATGCGACAAACAAAATCAATGGGATTGGCGTGCGCGTGATCATGGCTTGAGAGCAGCCTGCGTTTCCGTCGAGCTAACTGGGACCACACGCGGCGACGACAGCGTTCCTGTGATGTTGAACCCCCGCGACGCACCACGCACCAGTTTCACATCCAGCTTCTGTCCCAAGCTTGCAGTGCCACTTACATGGTAAACACCATCCGTCGTCTCAAGTTTCGTTTGCTGCATCTTAAATTCGCCGTCAGCCAATACTAACTGGCCCGCAAAACGGCGCACTCGCACAGGTGACCCAGACGAGGCCAAAGCTATATGCGGCAACACCCCGTTCTGAACCTCAAAGTCCAAAGTCGCCGCTGCCGTCTTGACTGCCTCGTTCGCGCTCGCACCGGTCGCAACGAGGTGGTAGATACCGTCTCCCTT
>JBLNFC010000547.1:0-5615 GCA_050263355.1 Acidobacteriota bacterium | reverse complement strand
GGCCGGGCAATGCTCGGCCGCCTCTTTCGTATTAGGGAAACCGCTGGGAAGATTTGTTTAGACTGGCCGTGGGTCGACGGCAATCGGTGGAGAAGTGGACTCGATATTCCAGGATATAAATCCAGATTGCTCCCGAGCATTGTTCCTCGTATTGGCAACCTGTTTGGCAGTGTGAGAAGCAGATGAAATCTTCTCTTACATCAGAAGGGCCGGCGCCGCTTCTCCGCGCCTTTGTTCTGGCGGCGATCACGCTTTACCCGATCTGGTTCACTATTCACTATCGCGCCGTCTACGATCCCGATATCTGGTGGCATATGCGGGCGGGCGAGTGGGTGTTGCAGAACCATGCTGTTCCGCACACGGACTGGCTGTCGACGGCAGGACAAGGCAAACCTTGGGTTCTCTACAGCTGGATCTTCGATGCTCTGGTCGCGACGCTATATGGAGTTTTCGGCCTGTTTGGTCCCATCATTTTGTACCCAGTCGTTATGGTCGTGATGATCTCTGGGGCGCTCTGGGCTGTCGTGGCGGAGCTTGGTCTACATTTCTGGCAAAGAACACTTGTGATTGCAGCCAGCTTGCTGGCGCTGGCTCCGATCTGCTCGCCGAGACCAGGTCTGTTTTCTGTGCTCTTTCTTGCGACTGAGCTGGCGCTTGTGCTGCATTCACGACGAACTAACTCCGTGGTTCCTATGTGCGCTCTGCCGCTTCTTTTCTGGGTTTGGGCCAACATACATGTGCAATTCGTTTATGGACTATTCGTCTTGGGGCTATTTGTGCTCGAGCCATGGATGGAGCGCTGGCTGGATCGCACCTCTGGTGTATCGGAATTCCAACCAAGGCGTGTTGGCACACTCGAGTTGGTGTTCGGTCTTTGCATTACAGCCACCCTGATCAACCCCTATTTCCTGGGCTTGTACAAGGTCGTTGTGGGACTAGCCACACAGACGGGACAGTACCAGTACATCTCGGAGTTGCAGCCCCCGACCTTCCGCAGCCTTAACAGCATTGTCGAGCTATGCTTGATTGTGGCTGCGTGGGCCCTGCTTGTTCTTCACCGAAAGTTTCGCTGGGTGCCAGTGACGTTCCTGATGGTGGGAACTGTGTTCGCTTTCGTACCGTGCGAGACGTCTGGTTCGGTGTCCTGGCTGCGCTAGGCGCGCTTGCTTGGCCCACGAAAGAATTCGAAGCTCACAGTTTGCATGAGCGCTGGCCAGTTCTAGCAGCTGCGGCTTTCCTCGTGGTCACAGGGGCTGTACTCATTGGGGCAACTCATCCACTCGGGCAGCGCGAGTTGTGGAAGGATACCGCTGATGAATTTCGGGTGGCTGCTGTCGAATACATAAAGAACAAAAACTTGCCAGGGCCGCTCTTCAATGACTGGAATTCCGGAATAAGCCTGACAATCCGAAACTTAGTGCGTCAGGGTAGTGGCAGATCCGGGCGGCGGGATCGGCGTCACCGAACCATCAGCATTGTGGTAATAGCTGTGACAAGCCAGCACACACGTGTTGGTGGTGTGATTGTAGGAAATCGGAGATGCTCCATTCGGCGCTACTACATTCACATCAAAGTTGACCATGCGCTCGCCTGTGACGTTAGCTGTAAGTGATCCCATTCCATGGGCTGTATGACATACCGAGCACGACACGCCGTAGTCGGATATATGGGTGAAGTGGCCGCCTTTGCCGCTAGAAGCCGGCCTGAAGCTCAGGTCTTGAAGAACCTTGGACAAATCGTGGCATTTTGCGCACAGCGCATATGGTCCAGGATTCGCACTGTCGGCCGCCAGGCTTGGATTTACAAAAGTGTTCTGAATCGGACTGCCGGGACCGGTAAGCGGAAAACTGGTTCCCGGCGCTACCTTGCTGAACTCGTATCTTCGTTCCATGATGTGACCGTAGACCGAACCATGCGGACCGTTTGGCCCTGGGCCACCCGACTCGCGATTGTCGTCGCTGTTGTGACAGTCACTGCAAAATATTCTCATGCCCGACCCTGATCCCAACGGCCTCACACTATTTGGCGTGGCATCAAGCTTGTTCATGTAGGGAAGTAAGCTGGGCTGTGGCCAGGCACTGCTCATATCGTGCAGCACGGGGTGACTCGAGCTTGCGGTCGCGCTCATTTCTGCGATCACGTTCAGCGGATCGGCCGCACTGACGACTCGCAAAGGCGCGTAACCATAGATATCGAGTCTCTGCTTGCCCGGACTGGTTCCGTGACAACGCAGGCAACTCTCATATTGATTGACCGCCGGAGTCAAAACCGTGGTTCCGTCTGTGGCGCTGACACCTGCCACTCCGGTCTGCGACACACGAATCTGCGGTGCGGGTCCAAACGTCCCGACCGGCAATGACGCGTGCGAGTTGTGGCAATCCGCGCAAGTGCTGTGCCGATTGTTGACCAGCACGGCCGGCTCAATCTGATCGTGTACGTTCCCGGTTGACGGGAACGGATGCCCGATCTTGGCAAACTCCCCGTAAACGTTAGGCAACGCCTGTTGCAGATTCGATCCTCCGCTGTGACAAGTAGCGCAAGGCTGGGTAGATGGATCGAGCGTCGGCTGCGCTGGAGTGGCTCCACGCAGCAGTCCTGACGCGCCCGTCGCATTATGCGGCTGGTGGCATGACAAGCATGCGAACTGCGCCAGGGTCGTATAGCTTCCAATCGCAGCTTGCGCGGCCACGACATTTCCTGAAGTTGCGTGCACACTCGTGGTCCACTGTGCCAGCGGATTATTTTTTCCGCCTACGATTCGAGCGTTGGGCTCGTGACATGACAGACAGATCTGCCCATTCGACCCATCCCGCACCAGGAATTTCTGCGATATCGGATCGATTCGCTGGTTGTGCGGTTCGTGGCAGCTCGTGCACTCCACCGAGCCGTTGATCAAAGTCACTTTCTTCAGCGGATCCGCCGTCGTGCCCGTTGCCGCCAGGCTTGATACCAGATTGGGCGAATCCACCAGCGGCGTCTTCAGACTTATCGGGTGGGAACTCTTCAGTGCCGCCCCAAACACGTCCGCGGAGTACATCGACCCGGTCATGGGCACCGTACCGGACGGGACCATCTCGCCCGGGGCAATGGTTCCGTCGTGACAGCTCAGACACAAGCTACTCACCGCGCCAACCGTCGGCTGCATTGCGATGTTCTGCACCGTCGTGCTGGTGTAAAGCGAATAGGTCTGCGACGACAGCGTCTGCGCCCACAACGGGGTATTTCCCCCGACGCCGGAATGCGGTGCGTGACAGTACAGGCAGGCCGCGGACGACGCGCCTTTGATCGGCGAGGTGCCAAACGAAGACAGATCGTGGCTGCCGAGGATGTCTCCTACCGGCATCTGTGCCTGCAGCGTCCCGATTAGAAGCAGGAGGAAGCCGACTATGCCCAGCTTTCTCAACGCCCGCCTCCAGCACCCAGCTTTTGCCCAAAATAGTGAAATACCTGGATTCGCCGGTTGAAGGAGTCGACCACAAAAATGCGGTCGTTGTGATCGATGAACACTCCTGCCGGAAGCTGGAAGTCACCGGGCGCCGCCCCACGCTTCCCGAAGTAGTAAAGCAGCCGGCCTTCGCGATCGAAGACCTGCACCACATTCAAGAGCCCTTCCACCACGTAATAATGATGTTCGGAATCGATGGCAACTCCTTTAGGGCGGAAAGTCGTACCCGTCGTGTCGCCGATCGCACCCAGGGATCTTTCGAAAGAACCATCCTGTCGCAGGACTTGCACCCGGAAGTTCATCGCGTCCACCACGGCCAGCTCGTCCCCCTCTACCCTGAGCTCGGTGGGAAAGTTGAATTCAGCATTTTCCTGGCCGGTTTTTCCGATCGTCCGCAACACGCTCCCCTGGTAATCCAGCATGTAGATCTTGTTGCGCAGCGTATCCGTAACAAAAATCCTCTGCGCTGCCGAGTCCACCGCGATTCCCGTTGGACGCTTGAAGAAACCCTCGCCCCCCTTCAGGCTGCCCAGCACCCGTTTGTATTTCCCTTCTGGGCCGAAAACAAAGATTTTCCCCACCTTCGAATCCGTCACATAGATGTTGTCTTCGTTATCCACCGCCACGCATTGCGGCATCAGCATGGCGTCGCGGCCTTTTTCATATCGTTCGATGAACTTGTACTTCTGCTGCGCAAAATCGAAGATGTGAACTCCGCCCGCTCCGGGATCGGTGATAATTGCTCGCCCGCGTGAGTCCACCGCGATGCTGTAAGGACGGATCGTGGCGTGCATGTCGGGTTCGCCGGCGATCACATTCAGAATTTTCCCGAAGAACCCCGGTTTCTTGCGCACTTCGCGTTCCGAACTGAAGCTGCGCTCGTAGGTGAGCTTCCGTCCACCCTCCAGCAGGAGATCAGGCGGCGCCGGTTGGGCGGGCGTTTCCTTTCGCTTGTAGGCCTCCAACGACGGGACCAGAAGTGCCAGGACAAAAACCCACATGACCGCAGCGCGCAGGTTCCTCACCAACCCGCTGCTCAGAAAATATTGAACCATCTCGAAAACCCCACAAAGTACGTGTTGTAGTCAATCGGCTGCGTCCCCAGCGCGCCGAACGTTTGATGGAAGCGGGTAAATCCCGCATTGAACCACATTTTACGCACTCGGTACTGTAAACGCGCATTTATCGAGCGCGTGTCGAACGAAGACAGCAGCGTTCCCCCGAAAGCGTTCCCATACGATTTCGAGTAATTGGCCGTCCAGATCCACCGCTTCATCGTCGCGCTTGCGCCAAAACCAAACCCGCGCGATTCATACTGGAAGGTGTCGCTCACCAGATCCGGCGGCAGGCCACTGGGAACTTCGATCAATCCATGAGAGGTCAGGATCGATGTCCCCCTGGCCTGGGTGAACGTTGCATTGACTCCGTAACGCTTGTAAAGAACCGAGGTGTTGAACCCTTCTGAGCGATTGCTCGTACCAGCAAACTGTGTCAGGCCGCTGTGGTTGGCGAAGAATGACGCACTCCAGTAGAGTCCATCCCGAAACCGCCTTCTAAGCGATGCATCATATTTATAGCTGGACGTGGTATACGTCGCCAGCAGCGTCTGGACATACTGTGAGTAGTTGAAGCCCGCGCCAACTTCCCACCCGTTGATGCGTCGGGAGTAGTTGATATTTCCAAACAGACCGGCGCCCTGGTTTCCCTGCTCGTTGGCCATGTCCACCGCGCCAATCGAGAAGCTGAACGATCCCAGAAAGTTTTGCGCGTAGTTGAAGTTGACCGCGCCGCTAAAGCGGTTGGTCGAGCGATCTCCGTCAGGCAGAAAAAGAACCTGCCGCCCCCAGCCGCCACTCAATCCGATGTGCGACGTCAGCGTGTAAAAGACGAACGTGTTCAACGTCAGCGCGCTGGAATTCCAGCCTGCTGTATTCTGGAACGGAATCCCGCCCTCCTGCACAATCTGCTGCTGCAAGGTCGCAAAGACATTGGTGTAGTAGTTGCTGTTAAATGCCAGGGTCAGTTTTGCGGTGGGATTCACATTTATGCCGGTACTGTAGAGATTATTTGACCCATCATTGTTGCTGGTCAGCCGCCCACTCTGTACATCTCCATTAAACGTGGAGTGGCTCACTCCACCCATCCATTCGCCATTCCAGAAGATCTTGTG
>JBLNFC010000546.1:0-2577 GCA_050263355.1 Acidobacteriota bacterium | reverse complement strand
CTATCTCCTCAAAATTTTGCGCTACTTTCTTGCTGAGCTACATCTGTAACTCTAGGAATGAGCAGCACGGCTGTACAAACCCGATCCGAATCACTGATTCGCTATCTGCTCGAGGGCACATCTTCGCAGACGGGCCACGAGTTTCTCAAAGCGCTCGTCCGTTCCGCAGCCATGGCGATGAATGTTGCCGGCGTCTGGGTGACCGAGTACTTGCCGGAAAGAAAGGTCTTGCGGTCCTTAGCGTTTTGGATGAACGGAAATTTCGTCGAGGACTACGAGTACAGCATTACGGGGACGCCGTGTGAGGTCGTCATAGAAACCGGGCGGCTTGTTCACTATCCTGAGCGGATCATGGATCTCTTCCCGGAAGATCCAGACCTATCTTCGCTCAACGCCGTCAGCTACGTCGGCGTACCGTTTTTAGGTCAAGACGGCTCCGTGTTGGGACATCTTTCAGCGCTCGACACTAAGCCGCTAGAGCTTCTCCCCGACGTGGAATCCGCCTTCCGCATCTTTGCAGCCAGGGCGGCTGCGGAAGTTAACAGGCTCCGAGCGGAATCTACCATTCGTGAAAGCGAACAACGCTTCTGCCGCCTGTTCGACAGTGCCATGGACGCCATCGTTGAACTGGACAACCAATTCAACATTGTGCGGGCCAATGAATCAGCTGCCAATCTGTTTGCACTGTCAGGCGAGGCTTTTACGAGTTACAAAATGACTGCGCTGCTGAGTCCGGCCAGTGCTCAGAAGCTGTGCTCCGTCGCACAGGAACTCGATTGCGTAACTCGAACCTTCTCCTGGGTGCCAGGGGGCTTCGATGTGGTTCGCAGCGATGGTGCTGGGTTCGCGGCGGAGGCCAGTATTTCCTGCTTCGAGCTGCAGGGCAGCCGACGGTATAGCCTCATTCTGCGCAATGTTCAGGATCAATTGGCTGCGGAAAATCGCTTGCGCGAACTTGAACAGGAAACCGCATATTTGATGAGCGAGATCAACGAACATCAGAATGGCGGCGACATACTTGGTAACAGTCCTGCTGTTCGTGCCGTCATCACTGCTGTTCATCAAGTGGCACCGACCCCGGCAACCGTTCTCATCACCGGAGAAACGGGCACGGGAAAGGAGCTTGTAGCTCGCGCGATTCACCAGGCGAGTGACCGGGCGACGAAGCCTTTCATCCGCGTGAACTGCGCGGCCATTCCCGCAGCCCTCTGCGAGAGCGAGTTCTTCGGTCACGAACGGGGCGCCTTTACCGGTGCAGCAACCCGGAGGACCGGAAGATTCCAGTTGGCACATGGTGGAACTATCTTCCTTGATGAAGTTGCCGAACTGCCTCTCGAACTGCAGCCCAAGCTTTTGCGTGTGCTCCAGGAAGGTGAATACGAGTCCGTAGGCAGTTCGCAAACGCGCAAGGTGAATGTGCGAGTGATAGCAGCCACGAACCGCGACCTTTCTAGTGAGGTAAGCGCTGGCCGTTTTCGCGAAGACTTGTATTACCGGCTTCATGTGTTTCCAATCTCAGTTCCTCCTCTGCGTGATCGGGGATCGGATGTGGAACTGCTAGCGGAAAACTTTCTCGCGCGCAATTGCGCCAGAATGGGGAAAGCTCCACTTGAGCTAACCTCCGATTGCCTGAGGCGGCTGCGGTCTTATCATTGGCCTGGAAATGTGCGTGAACTGGAGAATGTAATCGAGCGCGCCGTTATTATCTCTCGCGATGGCCGGCTGAATCTTCGGGATGTCCTGCCGCTGCGCAAGTTGCAGCAGTCTCAAGAACGCACGATTTCAGACGCTGTATCGGCGATCCGCACCAAGAGCGAACTCCGCGAAATAGAGAGGAATACGTTACTTCGTGCCCTGGAAGAAGCGCGTTGGAAGGTGGCAGGCACGCGAGGAGCTGCGCAGAAGCTTGGTATTCCTCCGTCAACTCTCTCCTCGAGAATGAAAGCTCTGGGAATTCAGCGTCCAAGATAGAAACCTTTTCGCGGGCGCGCCGAACAACACCACTCATCACCAACACAAGTGCGCCGTGGCGCGCTCCGAGTGTGCTGATCTGCACACGCGCGCAATACTTCTCGTGAAAGCTCACTGCGAGATTTCGGGAGTAGCGAAGACTCGTTAGCGAGTTCACAAATTGGCACACCGAATTCACTGAAGACGAAGGACTAAGCGGACCCGCGGTTTGGCACTGCGCCTGCCATTCATTGTCCTAGCAACTAATTCGAAACTTAACGGAGGACAAGAACTATGGCGAAGTTCAGAAATCTTTTTGGGTTGGCATTGCTGCTGGTAGCGGTGTCGGCCTTCGGCCAAGAGATGCGCACGATCCGAGCGAATGTGCCTTTTTCATTTCATGCAGCAGGAAGAACCTGGCCAGCTGGCGACTACCGAGTGCGATTCGACTCACGTTTGAACGCGATCATGCTGAGTTCATTCGGAGTGAATTCGGTAACCGCATTTACCACCAAAGCTGCCGATCCAGGTTTGGTGACGAGGACCTATTTGCGCTTTCACCGCTACGGTGAGACATGGCTTCTGCAGGAAGTCTCCTTCGATGGGACCGTGCAGGCGCTTAACCTC
>JBLNFC010000545.1:0-5052 GCA_050263355.1 Acidobacteriota bacterium | reverse complement strand
CTCTTCCATCCCTGAACTCTTGCCAGCCACATCCTCGAGGCGCTCATTGTCGTAGAAATCGCCACGAGCATTTTCCGCCTCGGTGACACCATCCGTGACAATGATGAACCGGTCCCCGGGCTTAAGCTGAAGCTTGCCGGCTTCATAGGTGGCATCGGGCAGCAATCCAACCGGCAAGTTGCCTAGCTGCGGCCGGCTTACGTGGTGCTGAGAAACCAGGAGCGGCGGCACGTGACCGCAATTCACGTATTCGAGTTCGCCAGTGCGACTGATCCGGGCGATTACAACAGTGGCGTATTTTTCGCCGAGGTGCTTTTGGGTGAAGAAGCGATTGACGGCCGCGACAATGTCAGCCAGCGGCATCTGCGCAACCAAGTGGGAATAGACCATGCCCTGCAGAGTAGACGCGAGCAGGGCGGCCGAGACTCCCTTACCGCAGACATCGGCTACTACTACGGCAAAGTGATCGGTCGTACTCGTAGCATCGAAGAAGTCTCCACCGATTTCTTTGCACGACATGTTGCGCCCGCTCATGCGCGCAAAGGGCACTTCCGGGATGTGTATTTCCATCAAGCGCTGCTGGATTGAGGACGCGATGGATAATTCCTGCTGATAACGGCGCGCTTCCTCTTCGGCCTGCACCAGGCGCGCGTTCTCGATCAATTGTGCCGCTTCCACGGCGATGGCCTTCAAAATGTCGTGACTCACGCTGGAGATATCGCGGGACGCGAAACGGGAGTCTACGTACAGCGCGCCGATGATCTCACTCCCGGCATTGGCCGGTTCCGAGGGCTCTTGCTTAGTTCGGATGGTTTGAACCGCATACTTTCGCAGAGGAATGCAAATCACAGTGCGGAGATCGTAAGCAACAATGCTATGGCGTCCGGCCAAGTCGAGCGACTGGCTAGTGTCGGTGACCAGGAACTCAGAAGCCGAGTGCAGTGCGTCCTGCAGGATGGAATTGGAGAAGGTCTGGTCGTTGGTTAGACGCTCACCCTTTGAGTTACAGCCTGCCGCGAGATGCAGGCTGCCGTCTTCCGCTTTGAGAAAAACGTAGCCCCGCTCAGCTCGCGTAAGCTTCAGAGTCGTCTCAACCAAAGTTACGAGAATCTCGTCCAGGACACCGGTGGTATTCAGCTTCCGGGCCGCCTCGAGGAACATCGTGAGTTTTTCAAGGTCGGTAGTATCCGTCGATATGTTCAGGCCGGAGATCTGGCTTAGAAATTCGCGGGCGGTGTTGGAGCCGGCGTGAAGCGGATTAAAAATGACGTAGGTGCCGCCGCGGGCGCCGAATTCCAGCAGATCATTGCGGTCGAGCTTGTGCCTTTCGATCTTCTCACCGTTGACGAAGGTACCGTGCTTGCTCCCCTGGTCAATGATCCAGTAAACACCGGCTTCGTGAACGATCTGGGCATGATCGCGGGAGACGCGAGGATCGGCGATGACAAGATCCTTATCGACCTTTCGTCCGACGGTGAAAGGACTGTGGATGAGGGGCAGGCTTCGCTGGTCACTGCCCTGAACCAGGACAAGGGACGGAAAGGCGCCTGAACCAGCAGTAGTTCCCGGATTGGACATCGGAGCGACAGCCATGCAGAGGCGATTACCTGATGTGAGGATAATCCTAATTCAGCACTAGTGAAAAGCGGCGAGTGCTTTTTGCTCGGAATCGTAGACTTCGAAGACGGTGACGAGCTTCGTAATCTGTAATACGTCGCGAACGCGCTGACCAAGGCCGGCCAGTTTGATATCGGCGCCGCCGGAGCGAGCCGTGGAGTAACATCCCACCAGCGTGCCCAGACCGCCGCTGTCAATGTAAGTAACTTCCGAGAGGTCGAGCACGATCTTCTTGCTGGTGGAGAGGATTTCCTTCAATTTGGTTCGCAGAAATGCCGCTTCATCGCCGAATACGATGCGTCCACTGCAGTGAACGACGGAAACTCCGTTCACTGCTTTGGTGTCCATCTTCAAGTTCATGCGTTCCTCCGGGACTTGGAACAGGTGCAGAAGCGTAACCCCTGGAGCGTTGGGAAAGCAAGGTTCGCATCAAGAGCTACCCGCGACTGCGCGCCCGACTGACTCCTGGTTGCCCCGCCAGACGCAAAGCACAGTCAGGCCGAACACTGTGAGTGGGATATACAGGCTTGAGAGCAAAGGCAGAGCCCATGCATTTTGCAGCCGCGCGTGAGATACAAAGATCAGCAAAACGCTGAGAAGCACTGCAGAAAGCCAGGGCCACGCGACAGAGAGCGCGGCGAGCATGATGAAGATGCGGGTCATCTTCCCGCGACGCCAGCAAACTGCTGCATCGCCGACGATCAGCATAAGCGCAGGGAGCAGTAGCAACTGGTTGTAAGGCGCGTAAGTCGGAACGATGACTAGAGTCGCTGACATCACCAGCGCAAGGCATCTCGCGAATGCCGCCTGGTTTGCGCTGGCCCGGCGGTTCTTCCAAACGTGAACGGCAGTTAAGGCCAAGATTGCCAATGCCAACAACTTGCCCAATGGCCCGGCAGCAACATCCAGCACAGACTTCCCCCCGCCTGTGTATTGCACATAAGCCGCCGCGGCAGCACGAAAACGTGAAATCCAGCCGGGCAACAGAGCCTCCCCTGCCAAAACCAGTGCCAGGAACGTGACTACGAAACCGTAGGCGAGGCGCTTTCGAGCGGGCCAATCACTCACAACCCAGAGCGCAAGCCAGGCAATCAGTATGCCGGTCAACTGAGGCTTAATTGTGCCTAAGGCGAGCAGGACACCAGCTGCGATCAGATGGCCGCTTACGAGTGCCGCCATGGCCGATGCTACGAATCCGCAGACCAGCAGGGTCAGCTGCTGCAGCTTGATTCCCTGAACCGCGGCGAAACTTCCTAGAGTGAATACGATCCAAGTAAGCGTAGTCAGACGGGAGACTCGGCGATTCAAACTACGCAACCACAGGGGGACGGTCAGAACCGTGAGTATCGTAAGAAACCAGCGAAAGCCGGTAAGCACAACTTGAAACGGGCTGGTCACCGTGGGAGCTAGCAAGAAGGCGACATATACGGGATAAGCAAAACCTTGAAGATCCTTGGGATCGTTGGACCGGTTGGGGTCGAGTTCCCGGCCGTAATATCCCAGTTGAATCTCCCGGGTGACTTCGGGGCTATACGGATCGCGATGGTGTAGCAAAAGTTCGCGTGAGCCCAGCCAGCGCGGATAAAGATCAGAAAGGTTGCCTCGCGGTATTCCGAGACTTGTGGACTGCGACTGTTGATGTGGGATAAGGATGTAGTCCACATAGCACCACATCGCCGCCGCTGCGAGCAACGCCGCAATAAATGCGAATTGAGGTGCCCTGAGCATGCAGTCGCGGATCCCGGTGGAAACAACAATCTAAGGCGGCAATGGTAAGGAAGCCAACGAAAATCGCTCAGCAAATGTAGCCATTGGCGATGCTGTGGCGACTGTAGCCGGACATGGTACAACTTAGGCGATCCATGCGCCTGAGGATTTTTATTTCTGTTCTCCTGGCTTGTGCCAGCGGTTTTTTCTGCTGGTTTCTGCTCGACCACTTTCATCAAGGTGCGGCGGACTTCAACTGGTCTATCAATGCAGCGCGCGACTTGCTTGCGCGGCGCGACCCGTACAGTCACACTGGCCCCGGAGCGATACCGTATCCACTCACCGCGGTTCTGCTCGCCATCCCCTTCGCGTGGCTGCCAGCAACTGTAGCGGGAGGAGCTTTTTTCGGTCTCAGCACGGGTTTGCTGGCCTTCGGACTGACGCGCGAAGGTTATTTGAGGTTATTGATATTCCTCGCGTATCCGTACTGGGCGGCGATGATCACTGCCCAATGGACACCGCTGATTATGGCTGCTGCCTTTTTCCCTCTCGCGCTTCCGGTAACGATGGCCAAGCCACAGGTTGGCCTTCCCATCGCACTTACAAACCTGACACGAAGAGGAGTGGTGGCCTGCATTCTGTTCGCAGCCGTTACGCTTCTGGCCATGCCCGCGTGGCCTGCGCATTGGCTGCCGCAGTTGAAGGGATATCAACATTACTTCCCTATCGTGGTATTGCCCGGGCCATTACTGCTGCTAGCGCTTGTGGCCTACCGCGAACGGGACGGTCAATTCCTGTTTCTTTCTTCGATAATGCCTCAGCGCTGGTTCTATGACGCATTTACGCTGTGGCTGATTCCGAAGTCGCGCCGCGAACTGGTGTACACGGTTGGGATCAGCTGGGTGCTTGGGGTTCTTCGCTGGTACCGTGGTCCGCGGAATATGCACCAAGTGGGTCGCTGGACCGTGTTACTCGTTTACATGCCCATGCTGGCAGTAGTGCTCTTACGACAGCGCCGCTCGAGAAGCCAAGGTGCGCAGCCGTAATTCCCCATGCGCTTACCGAGGACTTGTTGCTGAGAACGAACTACTGCTAAATAAAAAAGCCCGCATCCGTAGACGCGGGCTTCAAGCTAAACCCTTAATTAACGATGTGGAGCCGTACCGCTGGAATGCGGGGCCGACCCGCTGCTGCTAGAACGACCTGCGCCCATTCCAGCGCCGCTGCTTGGACGCCCTGCACCCATTCCACCGCCGGTCCTGGGTGCGGAATTGGTGGTGCGCGTGGCTCCCATGGAGTCAGTGCGGGCTCCGCGTGCAGGACCCGTCATCCCGTCCCGACCGCCCATTTCTGCCGGACGGCCTGCCGCATTCGGCATGGGCGCCATGGCACGAGGTACTGAGCGAGGAGACAGGGTCGCGCTGCCCTTGGACTCTACGCGACGATTCAGACTTTCCAGATTACGGACTCCGCGCGGCACACCTAAACCAGCATTATTTCCGCGCACCACAATCTTCGATCCATCCGCCATCCTGGGCTGAAATGCCGAGGAGGTTGGACCGCGGCCGACGATCACTGGCTGGCGACTAGCCACTGTCGGAGGTCGTGGCGGAACATATTGACGAGGAGGATTGATTACAGGCGGAACCCGGTTCCAAGCTACCCAGTTGTTTCCAGGCTGCCACATCCAGCCATAGCTAGGGACAAAGGCCCAGCTACCATAGTGGT
>JBLNFC010000544.1:0-2654 GCA_050263355.1 Acidobacteriota bacterium | reverse complement strand
CGATGTCGCAGGACCATAAGGGTCATGACAGCGCTTTGCCGGTACGTCGGACGGACCTGACCAGCGCTGCCTCGGCACACAGTCACGGAGTCGCACATCGCTACGACCAAATTGGAGAGAGTATTCACGCCGAAAGCCCCAGAAAGGTGAAGGACACCGTTTGTGGGATGATGGTTGATCCGCACGCAACGCCGCACAAGGCTGAGTATGATGGTCAGCTGCACTACTTTTGCTCAGAAGGCTGTCGAACCAAGTTTCAGGCCGACCCGGCGCGTTATCTCGACGCGGTGAGTGCCAGCGCGAAGCCAGAACCGACCCCGGAAGGAACGCTCTACACCTGCCCGATGCACCCGCAGATCCGACAGGTAGGGCCGGGGTCATGTCCGATTTGTGGGATGGCGCTTGAGCCCGTGCTGGTGAGCGCTGAAGCCGGACCGAGTGTTGAGCTTATGGACATGAGGCGCAGGTTCTGGATCGGCCTCGTTCTTGCCCTTCCGGTGATCGCATTAGAAATGGGTGCCCACCTCACAGGTCGCGGCCATCAGGTCAACCAGCAGACTTCAAACCTAATCCAGATGGCGTTGGCGACGCCCGTTGTGCTCTGGGCAGGTTGGCCCTTCTTCGTGCGCGCCGGGCAGTCGCTCGTCACCCGAAACCTGAATATGTTTACTCTGATTGCAATGGGTACCGCAGTCGCTTGGGTTTACAGCGTTATCGCTACACTGGCCCCTGGCATCTTCCCTGCGACATTCCGTGGTCACGATGGCGCAGTGGCGGTCTACTTCGAGGCTGCGGCCGCGATCACCGTGCTTGTTCTGCTCGGGCAAGTGCTCGAACTGCGTGCGCGGGAAAGCACGAGCGGAGCGATCCGCGCTCTCCTTGACCTCGCACCGAAGACGGCGCGGCGTATTGAAAAGGATGGCGCGGAAAAAGAAATTCAGCTCGAAGCCGTGCAAGTCGGCGATCGTTTGCGTGTTCGTCCAGGGCAAAAGGTGCCGGTGGACGGCTCGGTGCTTGAGGGGCGTAGTGCCGTCGACGAGTCGATGGTTACGGGCGAGTCAATGCCGGTCACAAAGGCGGCCGGCGCTGCAGTCATAGGTGGCACGATGAACCAATCTGGAGCCCTCGTCATCGAGGCTCGGAAGATTGGGGGGGACACCATGCTATCGCGCATTGTGCAACTCGTCGCAGAGGCGCAGCGCAGTCGGGCTCCGATTCAGCGACTCGCAGACCAAGTCTCTGGCTGGTTTGTCCCAACGGTTATTGCAATCTCCATCTTTGCTTTTGTTGTTTGGGCCATTTGGGGTCCTGAGCCTCGCTTATCTTATGGACTCGTTGCTGCCGTCGCTGTCCTGATCATCGCCTGTCCGTGTGCGCTGGGCCTTGCGACTCCTATGTCAATCATGGTCGGGGTGGGCCGTGGCGCACAGGCCGGTGTTCTCATTAAAAATGCCGAAGCACTCGAGCACATGGAGAAGGTCGACACGCTCGTAGTCGACAAGACCGGCACGCTAACCGAGGGAAAGCCCGCGGTCACGGCAATCGTTGCCATGAGACGATTTGATGAGCCGGAGATTCTACAATTGGCAGCCAGCGTTGAGCGAGCCAGTGAGCATCCGTTAGCGGTCGCGATTGTCAGAGCCGCAGAGGAGCGCGGCCTTCCCATTGGACCTGTAGTCGATTTCGACTCTCCTACCGGAAAGGGCGCTCTGGGAACTGTGGACGGGCGCAGGGTGGTCTTGGGAAATAGAGCTTTCCTTCGGGAGCAGGCAGTTGACGTCTCCCGGATCAGTGAGAAGGCGGAGAAGCTGCGCGAAGACGGAGCTACTGCAATCTTTATTGGTGTTGACGGCCAAGTAGCGGGTATCTTCGCTATCGCAGATCCGGTGAAGGCCACCACTCCTGACGCGATTTCGGCTCTCAAAGCCCAAGGCATTCGGATCATCATGCTCACTGGCGACAATCCGACGACAGCTAGAGCCGTCGCGCGGCGGCTCGGAATCGATGACGTGGAGGCCGAAGTCCTGCCAGATCAGAAAAGCGCGGTCGTTCAGCGGTACAAGGCGAATGGGCGAGTGGTTGCCATGGCAGGAGACGGTGTGAATGATGCTCCAGCACTTGCAGCAGCAGATGTCGGTATTGCCATGGGAACGGGCACGGATGTGGCAATGGAGAGCGCAGGCGTAACACTGCTTAAAGGTGACCTCATTGGAATAGTGCGTGCTCGCCGCCTGTCCCAGGCGGTAATGCGTAACATACGACAAAACCTCTTCTTCGCGTTCATTTACAACGCGCTTGGGGTGCCAGTCGCCGCGGGCGTGCTCTACCCGTTCTTCGGAATTCTGCTATCACCTATCATAGCTGCGGCTGCGATGGCTTTATCTTCGGTGAGCGTCATCGGGAACGCCGTCCGTCTTCGCTCGGTGAGGCTTTAAAACAGCATGGCTTCACCAGAAGCCTCACAAGCTCCGCATTGCGTTAGATCAAAGCGGGTGGCGCAAGCACAACCTACCCTGATAAAGGGTCGGACGCGTACGAGGTCGCCGCAGTGACAAACCACATTAAGACGGTGCAACAATTGGTGAGCGAAGCGAGTAAGGGCTTGCAAACGCTCTCGGCTGAGGAGGCACTAAAGCTGGTCGGCACGACAGATG
>JBLNFC010000543.1:0-7017 GCA_050263355.1 Acidobacteriota bacterium | reverse complement strand
ATACGTACGAATTTATGGCTGACGTACGTCTTGCTTGCGGAAAAACGAGATGACGCTATCACATGCTGGGGCAGAGCAATATCTTCTCCGCCGTAGTGTTTCACGTAATCGACCACGATGGTGAGGAGCGTTGCCACCCCCGGCCAAATGGCCCCACTGTCGGCAGTCGCCTTCAGCTCGGCGAAATCCACCGAGTTTTCACGTAGCAGCTTGGCAATGTTGGCGACATCGCAGAGTCGAAAATAAAAGTGTCGGTACATTCGTTGGAGCGTCGAGACCACAATGCGTTCTTCCGGCGCTGGTACGGGGAAGACGTAGTCTTCGATGTTCCTTTGTATCCGGCGCTGTTCGACCCGTCGTGCCAGTGCAACCTGCTCGCCCGTTTGCCCGAGCCACTGCACGTGGCACTCGACCAGCTCGGGTAAGCCCGGGATGCGAAAGTTCCACTTGTTCGCCAGGCGGTCGCCCCAGCTCTGCGCTTCCAATTCCGCCTTGAACCCCTTGCGAAAAAGTTCGATGATCTGATCTTTGTCACCACTGCTATACAGATCGATATCTCCGCCCACATCGGGCCAGTGGTCTAGACTTTTGATTACGGTCAGAGGAATGCCCGCTGCTTCGAACGACCGGCAAATGGCATTCGCATAATACAAAGCATTTGCAATTCGCTTGCGCTCTAAGGTAAGCAGAGGATCGAGCCGCTGCCGCAAATTCCCCCCGCTCTGGCCAGCCTGCTGAAGAGTTTGTATAACCCGCACTGTGACATGATGTGAGTCAGCAAGATCAAATAATTCCCTTAGATCCTCTTCGCGCAGCTTATCGACAAACGTAAGCGCGTCCGAATACTCGGCCGAGGGCTGCTTGCCCGACCCCGTACGGTCGAACAGCAGGGTCGAGAGAACGCTCAAGTAACGTGATTCCTTGCTGGAACCATTCGCCGTGTCTGCTGCTTTTGCCATTGTTAGCCTTCTCTCAAAGCTGAAGATCTTACGATCCTGCTTCAGTCCTGTTCCTGCCGCCGCAGCTGGCAAGACCTTGCTCAATCGCCGTCCCTTCCTCGTAGTCGTTCCAGGTTGCAATCATCAGGAAGGGCAAAGGATGCGAATCGTCATAGTAGCGGCGGTACATCTTAAGCGTGTCCTCGAAAGTCTTACCGCAACGCGCATCCATGTGACGGTTGAGGCTCCACGAAGCCTTGCTGTCGTTGAACCCGGGCCAGGCCGTCCCTACCGCAATTTTGTCCGGATACTTCGTTTTCATCTTCAGATAGAAGTTTTCCAGATACTTCTGTCCCCAATCGCTCCCATCCGAAGCCCAGCCTTTGTCGGGATGAACCCATGCATATTGACCATCGAAATCCTTCGCATACTTGGCCGGAGGATCGTCCTTGTAGATGAGCCAGGGCGGCGTGTCCCACGCGTTTACCGCTTGCCGAACTTGGTCCCAATCCGTGTTCCCGCGCTTGGGAAAAACGAAAATCACGGGCCGCCCTTGATACAGCAGATAAGCATTGCGGGCCGGAGCCGTGGGACCGATATAGCTCTTGTACGCCTTATCGAATGCCTGCAGCGCATCTTCTGTGGCGTGGCCGTTATCTTCTTCCGTTTCGTCGTACATCAGAGCTACCTTGAACTGCGTCTGACTCGCGATCTGCTGCATGATGGCGTAACTGCGATCTAGGAAGGGATGCCGGTCGCCGTACCAATCGACGACGAAAGCGTGAATGCCCATATTCTTTGCCTGCTCGATCTGCTTCCTGATCGTTGCGGGATCCTGGCTGTTATATCCGATGTCGATATGTGCCGGGTCTCCAAACCACGGCTGATAATCCGCGATGATCTTCGGCGCACCATCGGCCTCTGGAACGTGTTTTTGCATCACTTGCCGAACGTTGGCGCGGTTACATCCGCTTGGGATGAAGCTGGCCAACACAATCAAAGCAAGGAGCGGAACGCGAAAACCCTTCATGGCAAAGTCACTATTCAATCTACGATGAAGCTCTGACAACAAAAGTTATCTCCTGACAGGGTTGGGCTCGAGGCGCTGTTTCGGAAGAATGCCGCTCGGAGACTCACGGAGCGGCGGAGTCTGGAACCAACTCCAGGGAGCGTATAAACCAGCGATCAGCGCCGGGCGTCATTAACACCAGGTATTGCCGGGTTGTGTTTTCCTGCTGAATGACCTGATCGCCATCCAATACCTGCTGCTCAATTTTCGCCTTATCCAGCAACTGCATCTCGCCACCATCCGGTGCGTAGAAGAACGCCGTTACTTGGTGGCCATGATCGATGTAGCGAACCCGAATGCCGGTCTTCTTCTGATCGGAGATCAGCTTAGAGAAATTATCTTTCGCGAAACCCGTGAAATAGGCATTGAGCAGGTCAGGTTTGTTGTTAGCAAACGCTTCAGACAAGTCTCGCCAGGCGTTGGCATAGTCACGGGTCACGTTGCGACCGGTCAACTCCTCAATGGGGCGCGGCGCAATTCCATCAGCGTTGATTTGAACCTGTGGCAGGGAATCAGCATGTACGCTGCGAAGCACGAGAGTGCTAGCCGCCACAGTTATGACAAATAAGGCCAACGTCAGCCCTACTCGGAAAGAGTTCCAGCGGGCTGCTTTCACGAACGTCCTCCCACTGTGATCTCATTCCCAATCACTACTCCGGAAGCAACCGAAATCCTGGCGTTGCCCGAGAGCGGCAATTCCGTACGCGCGATGCCCTTCTTGATGGGAGCATCTACAGTGGTTTTGCCTTTGCTGTCGACCGCGGTGAACGAAACGATCGTACCGTCCGGAACTGCGTTACCGCTGCAGTCGCGCACCGGGTCGGTTTCGACTAGCACCCCCTTTGCAGTTCGGCTCGCTTTAATCCGGAGATTGCAGGCATCGGACGCGACCTGCTGCATGATTCTCGGCTCCGCCGCCGATCCGATGGTTGCCGTTACTTTCACCGGACCCTCTTTGGGTGTCGAGCTCATCTTCATCCACGCAACTCCACGCTCCGCCTTTACCGTTTTCGTGAACGGAGCCCCATTCTTTGGCGTGACATGAAAGTCGACTGTCACTGGTTTAAGAACCAGATTCTTGAAGTTGTCGAATACGAATGCGGTGGCATTAATCGCGCCGCCGGCCGAAACCGGTACTCGTGAAGGGTGTAGCAGGAAGCTCAAGCGATCCGGATTCCCCGCCACCACGTAGAACGACGCGCTATCGCAGGAATGGCCCGTACACGCAATTGCCAGATACTTGCCCGACGTCTGTACGTCGTCGCCATCCACCGCGATCGCCTGTCCGAGATTTACTTCCCGCTTAAGCACGTGGCTCGGCCCCAGGAGGTAGAAAGTTGCCTTGCCTCCGCCGTTGCTGGGGATGGAAAAAGAACTGCCCGCAACCACCTGCGTCGGCGGATGCAGGTCCGCCGCGCTGGCCGCCACACCGGGCAGCAGCAAAATGAACAGGACTAGAAACCTCGCAGTGAGTCCCATGCTATGAACTCTTGTTGTTGCTGTAATGGTTGACTAGCACGCGATAGTTCTGCACACGTGAAGCGACGTCATCGGGTACATCCACCGCGAACGGTACCGCTACCTGCGGCAGCAGGGCATCGTCGATATAACCATCGGAAACCCAGATGACCTTTCCATTCGAGTCGTAGTACGCCGCCAGCACTTGGGCGATGTTCACCGTTTGGCCGCTCTGGTTAACCAAGGCCCCACGCAGCACATTCTTGCCGAGCGCGTCCTTGTCCATCTTTTGGTCCGTTACAGCAATAACTGGGTCTGCGCTGGCCGAGATGAGCAGAGCCTTCGAATCCATGCGCACGCTCTTGACCTGCTTCAAGTGGAATCCCGGAAAGTCGATGCGGTAAGGAGAGACTTGTTTGGGCAGCAGCGTATGCGAAATCATGTCAAAGCTGCCTTCCTGATCCAGTGCCGTTCCGTCCTCCTTTAGGAGCGTGGCGTTGATGGCGACATACGCTGGAACCGTGTCTTCGTTTACGATCTCGCCTACAATCACCACCCGGTCCGGCCGTTCAACTGCATTCATCGACGTAATACGCACGTTGGGAGTGTCCACGTTTTGCACGCCCCAATCGTCAGAGGCCGTACGTCCGATCACATCCCACCGTAAGTAGTTCACCGGAATCACCTGCGGTGGAACCTTGGGCATATTTGGTTTTGGCCACGCTACGCGCCATGCATTTTCAGTGTGCTCCACGTTTAGGTCGCGGACCTCGTCCAGCTGTCCCACCGCGCTCGACCAGGTCAGCCGCGCGCGAATGACTGCTTTGTCTGCCGTTGCGTGTACAGGCCAGATGCTGAAATTTTGCAGATTCGAATACGTGCGCAGGCTTCCGTCGCCGCCGTTGAGTTCACGCACGAGCGCTGGTTTGTCTACTTCATTTTTGTTGGCCAACTGAGAATAGACCCCGTCCCAGTTGCGCGCCTGAATGTCCGAAAGTAGCGACTCGACCGCTTCCTGCGGCGTTCCGGCCGACCGCATTTCGCGCCGGGCAAGTCCGCCCGACTGCACCCAGGCAATCCCCACCAGCGCGACAGTTACCAGCAAGATGATGATGGGCAGAGAGGTTTTCATTAGTGTGCCTCCCTTGCGTAGATGCGCTCTTCCCGCGAAGGCGCCGGGATGGGAACCAACTTCTCGTAAGCGCGTGCCCGGTCTGGAATCATTAGCAGAAGCAGGATTGCAAGAATGCTGCTGCCGATCGGTAGTATTCCCCAAAGCAATCCTTGCCAGGCCGGCGGCACCGCGTCCGAGAGAATCTTGTGCGCAGGTGGTACATCGTCCTTAGACCAGGCCGTGATCTGGCCAGAGTTGTAGGTTTCAATCTGGCGCCAACCTGCAAACACGAGCAGCGGGTTGTAATAGGGGTCGTAAACAAAGATGAATTTCAACCCATAGTGATTGGCGTGCTGGAGCATCTCGCGCAGCGACCGCATACCGGCAGTCCCGTAGAACTTCGCGCTCGTGAATTGCGCCGCTCCGTACTTCGTCATTTCCGGCAGAAGTCGAGCAGAGTTGTACTCTCCATCTACGCTGCCGGCGTTGGCATACGTAGAGAGCTTGGGTAGAACATTGCCGAAGCCCAATGTCATATACCGGTATTGGTCATGGCCATCTCGGTTGAGAAACTCAACCACGGGGCTAACGTTGATTCCGGTGGTTGGACGGAAAGGACTCCACGTAATCCAGCCGAGAACGATAGCCACCGTAGCCGTGCAAGCTACCGCGAACGCACTCGCTGCTTTCCAGCTGAATCGATCGATCAAATCGGCTGCCCATACTCCCAGGATAGGTAGTGCGAGCAGAGTCGCCCACAAGGTAAACCGCTCGTAAGTGAGAATTTCAAAAGCCCGGCCGAATATCCACTTCGGAAACGGAGTTGTCCCGCCGAGTCCAATGATGAAGGTCACCCAGAATGCCAGCAGGAGCGGGCGAAGACGAGGAACTGCGGCTCCCTTGATCACGATGAAGGGCAAGGCCAGGATCAATGCTCCGTAGGGAGCGATAAAGTAGTTCATGAAATGCGTAGCATTCATGATCAGGTTTGAGCGACTGGCGTGTGGAATCGGAATTTGCTCGATGGGGTGCTGAATGATCGCGATCCAGTACGGCAGCAGTACGATGCCCACCCCTACGGCAGCCAATGCGGCAAAAATTTCAGCTCGAGCCAGCACCGCCGCTTGACTTCCCTCGGTCTCACGCTTGTCGCGGAAGGCCAGCCAAAGCACTGGCGCGGCAAAAATGACGGACCCGAAGATCAGCGTCACATGGTGTGCCGATGCGGCGGCCAACGTCATGGCCACGCCTTTGAACAACCCACGCCAATCTGCCGTCAACGACCATCGATAGAAGTAGGGTAAAGCCAACAGATACAACGGAAACGACAACGTAGTCGGTAACTGGCCAGCGGAATAGACAAGGAATGCGACTGACCCAGCGAAAACGCTAAACAGGGCGGCGTAGGAGGCCGCGCGCTCGTCCACCCAGAGTCTCGCGAACCGGAAAGTAGCGATGGGGATCAACAGCACCGCAATTAATTGCACAATCATGAAAGCTTCGGTCAGTCCTACTACCCGCGAAAGCAGCGCGATCCATTGGTGCACGAGAGGTGGATAGGTGGTCTGCGAGAAACCGGCAAACCATTTCTCGTTCCACGGATCAAACCAGTGCTGTGCGTAATGGGACGCGAAGAACATGTGGAAATTCGCGTCGTAGGAAGTGCTGGCGGGCAACTGCATGATCAGCAGCGGGCCGTGAATGGCCAAGGCCAGCAAAACAATTGCCGGCAGTGGTATCGGTCTCCGAAAGAAACTCGTTTCCGAGATCAACGGCGTAATCCTCCCTTGTGAGCGCAGGTTTTGATTCAGCTCAGCCGGATAAGGTTTACTCTGCGCTACTCCGATCATGGACCCGGCTGTAAAGAAAAGCTTCCGCGTTGCCACCACTTACGAGCCATCTTCTACTCTCATGTCCAACCGTTCCAAGCTCATAGGCATCAGAGCGGGATTGGGAACGGGTACCCGAAACTTCGTCACAAGGGATTGGGATGTCACGTAGAATTTTCTGGCAATTTAGCTGTTGTGTGTTGCTGGCCAGCATTGCCCTCGGACAAACCTTCGAGATCAATGGTCAGAGTACGACTACCCCCAACACTCCCAAGAAATCTCGTACGCAAAAAAAAGGAACTGCCGCCCCCGCCAACTCGGACACCGGTATGGGTTGGGGCAACAGCATCGAGGTGGCACGACAGGCTCGGGCCGCTCAGCAGGCACTCGATAAAGGTAACTATCGCGCCGCGGCGGATTTCGCCGAGCGCGCCGCCAAAGCTGCGCCGCAGAATCCCGATTTTTGGTTCCTCTTAGGCTATTCAGCCCGTCTTGCCGGCAGATACCCAACCTCGCTGGACGCTTACAACCGTGGCTTGCAGCTGCGCCCCTCTTCGATTCAAGGATTGTCGGGCCTGGCACAGACCTACGCCCGCATGGGTCAGAACG
>JBLNFC010000542.1:0-3161 GCA_050263355.1 Acidobacteriota bacterium | reverse complement strand
CATCGCGCAAGAAGCGCAAGGCGGAGAAGCCCTTGAAGCCCCGCGAGTATGCACGCGGGTCCAAGAAGCGCAAAGTTAAGAAGCTGGCACGCGGCCAGGCCAAGCGTTAATTGACAGACTTCCACGAGGGGGCGGGTCTTAGACTCGCCCCCGAGTCGTAAATTGGCCGGAATCACTGGCAGCAACGCTTGCAGCACTTGCATCCGACTTAGCTGAGGCTCGTACGCCAGGTCAGGAGAAGGGCTCTTTGGCACAATCACCGGTTAGCAGCAAACCCGAGCCTCCGGCAGTTAATGGAGGCAATCAACTTTTTGCCTGCAAATCCATCGACAAGCTGATCGCGGATGCCGACGATCCTGGGCATCGCTTAAAGAAGACGCTGGGGCCATGGTCGCTGACCGCGCTGGGCATCGGCGCGATCATTGGCTCGGGAATTTTTGTTCTCACCGGCACCGCGGCGGCTGGCGAGTTCTTCCAGGCGCCCTCAATACTGCACGCGCAAGTGCTCGATCTGATTGTCAACTTCCTCAAGGGTGGCGGTACCGCTAATGTCCTGATGCACGGCCGTCCGCCTGCCGGTCCTTCTATCGCACTCTCATTTTTTCTGGTAGCCATCGCGTGCAGTTTTGCCGGACTTTGCTATGCCGAGCTGGCGTCGATGATTCCGATTGCGGGTAGCGCGTATACCTACTCGTATGCCACGCTGGGCGAAATTTTCGCCTGGATCATCGGCTGGGACTTGATCCTCGAATATGTAGTCAGCAATGTGGTCGTTGCCATTGGGTTTGGCGCTTATACCAAGGCGCAATTAGCGGCCTTCGGACTCAATCTTTCGGACCGCTGGTCCACTCCGGTCTGGGAATCCGGGCACTGGACGGGCGCCTACTTCAATTTTCCCGCTTTCTTCATCGTGTTCATCCTCACCGTTCTGTTGGTCAGAGGCGTCAAAGAATCGGCCGAGGCCAACAACGTGATGGTCGCGATCAAGATCGGCGCCATCCTGATCTTCCTGGTGGTCGGCGGAATGCTGGTCCATCCCGCGAACTGGAAGCCGTTCGCACCCTCGGGCTTCGGGGGCATCGTGACCGGCGGCGCGATCGTCTTCTTTACCTATATTGGCTTCGACTCGGTTTCGACCGCGGCGGAGGAGGCACGCAATCCCCAGAGAGATTTGCCCATTGGAATTATCGGCTCGCTGATCGTCTGCACTCTTCTTTATGTGGGTGTTTCGGTAGTGCTTCTCGGCATGATGAAGTACACGACTTTCGTCTCGGGCGAAGCTGCACAGGCGCCGGTTGCGTATGCTTTGAAGTATCTTGGAGCCAGCCCTCTTGCCCGGTCTGTAATCGTTATCGGCGCGCTCATGGGCATGATCTCGTCACTTCTGGTGTTCCAGTACGGGCAAGCGCGCATCTGGTATGCCATGTCGCGGGACGGACTCTTTCCCCGGCTATTCTCGCGCGTGCACAAGAAATTCAAGACGCCTCATATCTCAACTTGGATTGCCGGCTTCGCCGTCGGCCTTCCCGCAGGAATTTTCGCCATCAGCGATGCCGCCGATCTATCAAACATCGGGACGCTATTCGCTTTTGTGCTGGTATCACTGGGAGTGATCCTGCTGCGCCGCAAACAGCCAGATCGCAAGCGCGCCTTCCGCGTGCCATTCGTGCCATGGTTCCCGCTCATTTCCATTTTGCTCTGTGGCGGCTTAATGACCGGTCTCACCGTAATTACATGGATTCGCTTCGTCGTATGGCTGGTTCTCGGATTGATCATTTACATCCTGTACAGCCGCAGACACAGTGAGTTCTGCAAAGCGCGCAGCTAGAGGATTGAGAATTGCAGGTCTTTAATTGCAGGTCTTGCATTGCCGCTTCGAGGCTCGCGCCAGATCGGGTTGCACAATGTGTTTGAGAATCTGAAGTCATGACTTCCCGCGTCAGCTCGGTTCCCAGCGCTTTCATCCGCTCACTAGCCAAAGCTGAGTTGCACTTGCATCTGGAAGGATCCATTCAGCCGCAAACTTTGTTGGAACTGCAGAAGAGAGGTGGAAAAGACGCCACTCTGCGCGATGCCAAGGAGCTCTATTCCTACCGGGATTTTGCCGGATTTCTACTCGCCTTTAAAAGCGTTAGCGAATTACTTCGCACGCCCGGCGATTATGAACTGATCACATACCGCCTCATGGAACAACTCAAGGGCGAGAACGTGCTCCATGCAGAGGTCTTTGTCTCGGTGGGAGTCTGTCTCTGGCGTAAGCAAGATTTTCATGCCATCTTCGACGCCTTAGAGCGGGGCCGGGAACGCGGTCAGCGCGATTTTGGAGTTTCCCTACTCTGGATCTTCGACGCGGTCCGGCAATTTGGCACAGACGCCGCTCAGAGGGTCGCGGAACTCGCGGCGCTCTATCGCCCGCGCAATGTAGTCGGCTTTGGGATTGGTGGGGACGAGAATAAAGCGGCCCCGGAACTCTTTTGCGACGTTTATTCGTACTGCGCTGATCACGACCTGCACCTGACCGCGCACGCTGGAGAAACCGGTGGACCGGAATCCATCTGGGGTGCTCTCAACTTAAAGGCAGAGCGCGTCGGACACGGATTGACGGCAGCCCGCGATCCGGAGTTGATCGAAGAACTCGCCGCACGCCAGGTTCCCATTGAGGTTTGTATCACCAGCAACCTGCGTACCGGTTGCTGTGAAACACTCGAGCAGCACCCAGTTCGGAGCTACTTCGATAATGGCTTGATGATCACCTTGAACACAGACGATCCCGCGATGTTTCGTACAACTTTGTCCCGGGAGTATCAGATTGCGCAAGACGCATTCGGCTTTACCGACGAACATCTGCGGGAACTGGCCCGCAACTCTTTCGAAGCTTCTTTCTTGCCCGCTGAGAAGAAATTGCAGATGCTGAATTCGTTTGACGGCGTCCCCACGCAACGTTAGCCTGACTGCCTTCCCCGGAGCGCGAATGCGATTTCTAAAGTGGCTTGCAGCTTTGCTGGTGTTGACGGCCAGTTTAGCGAAAGGCCAGAAGTCTCCCGAATCTGACGTTCTCATCATTACCAACGTCGAAGTGGTGGACACGCGGCAGGGCCTGACTTCTCCCAACCTGACGGTGGTCATCAAGCAAGGCCGCGTCGATTCCATTGCGAAACACG
>JBLNFC010000541.1:0-5262 GCA_050263355.1 Acidobacteriota bacterium | reverse complement strand
AGCGGTTGCGCGATAAGCTGGCGCAGATGCGTAGTTGATGTAAAGCCTTGCCCTCATTTAGAGTCTCGGCGTGATTCCAATCAGCGGTCTTTTCGAAGCGCATCTCGCAGTAAGCGATCTGAATCAGTCCACCATTTTCTACCGAGATCGGCTGGGTCTTGAGTTGGCGCATTCGTCCAGCAGGCCCAGTGCTGCGTTCTTCTGGATAGCAGGTCGGGGAGATGCGATGCTCGGCCTGTGGGAATCAGGAAGTTTGCCACTTCGGATGACGAATCATGTGGCTTTCCGGGTTGAACTCGAGGATCTTCTGGAAGCGCCTGCTCGCCTCAAGAGCATGGGGATCATTCCAAGGGGCTTCAATGGGGAGCCGAGCGACGAGGCCGTAGTTCTGGCCTGGATGCCGGCGGCTTCGGTCTACTTTCTGGATCCCGATGGAAACCAGTTGGAGTTTATTTGCATGTTGCCGGACGCGCCGCAATCGGAACTCGGAGTGTTGTCGTGGAGCGATTGGCGAAATCGAAAGTTGGAACAAGCTGCTCCCTAGACGGCAGTTCTCGTGGAGGCAGTTTTGGACCACTGTCCTCCCCAGCCCGGAGCCAACAAGTCACGCATCTGCAGGCGCGCTCGCGAAGTGCGCGTCTTAACGTTCTCTTCTGTAATGCCCAGGGCCTGCGCAGTTTCTGTGATACTCAATTGCTGCACATCACGCAGGATCAAGACAGTGCGGTATTTTTCGGGAAGGGTCTGAAGCGCCTTTTGGAGGGCTTCCCGTAGCTCGGCTTGCTCCAGCGCCTCGGACGGAATCTCCCGCCAATCCGCGAAATCGGTGGGAATGTAATCACCATCGTCGCTACGATGGCCATTCTCGAGGGCCTCGTAGAGGTGCCGCCGGTCTTTGCGCAACTTCATTTTGGCTTCATTGATCGTAATCTGAATCAGCCAAGTACTGAACTTCGACTCCTGGCGGAAGCGGCCCAGGTTTTTGAAAGCTTTGAGCATGGCCTCCTGCGCCACCTCTTCGCCATCGGCTTCATTGCGCAGGATCGAAGTAGCAGCCAGGAACACGGCGCGCTCGTAGGGCCGGATCAGGTCATAGAAAAGGTTCGTCTCTCCAGCGAGCACCCGCTGCATCAGCTCGCGCTCCAGTGCGGCTTTCGCATCAACAGACGCGCTGTGAGCCTGCGCAACATCGCTCATATTGACTGCCACCGCGGTGGAGTTTGCGTTCATATCGTTGTCTCCTTCAATTGCTGGCTAATGAAGCTGGAGCAGTTCACGTGGACTACGTGCCGTTGCGCGAGTTCTCGCAGTAAAGCGGCGCCGGGGGAATCCACGAAGAGCAGCTTTTCCAGATCGAGCGTGACCTTCCCG
Source organism: Acidobacteriota bacterium (assembly GCA_050263355.1). Classification (GTDB taxonomy): domain Bacteria; phylum Acidobacteriota; class Terriglobia; order Terriglobales; family Acidobacteriaceae; genus Gp1-AA122. The sequence goes on along the minus strand of JBLNFC010000541.1, from coordinate 3,891 downwards.
TAGTGCGACAATGCCTGCTCGCTTTGCTGGCGAAGCGCATCCACCCACGGACCTACCAGCCAGCCTTCGACGCTGAGCCGAATGTCTTTATCCGAATCGCTATTGATCGAGATTCTCAGCACAGCTTGTGTCCCTCAGAACGACCTACCTAAAGGCAAGCTGTGTGCCAACACGGAGGAAAAATCAGAGAGAGCTATGTCGTTGCATCCTCTAGTGTTCGAGGCAAGGTGGGGAGGGGAACCAAGGTGTTGCCCACGATCCGTCGTGGGCGCAACCACGAAGGCGTTCGTGGCCACGAGATTTCGTGGTGTTACGCGGAGGCGGAAGAGCGCTCGATGCCCAACTTCTTCATGCGGCTGCGAAGCGTGTTGGGGTGAACATTGAGAATCTTGGCTGCGCCACGCGGACCTTCGATCACTCCCTGGGATTGCTTGAGAACCTGCAGGATATGATTTTTCTCAATTGTCTCTAAAGAGGAGTGGGATTCAGCGGGGTGGGTCCCATTGCCGGAGGCAATCGGCGTTTCCTGCTCGTACTCCGGGCCAGTCACGGGAAGCAGATCTTTCCCGAGCTTGAGAACCGTCCCGGGGCAGAGCACTACCGCCCGCTCGATCACGTTCTGCAACTCACGGATATTTCCAGGCCAGGAATAATCAGACAGCACCTGCATAGTGTCTTGTGCGACGCCGGTGATCCGTTTTCCAAACTGCCGGCTAAAGCGATCCACGAAGAAGTGTGTGAGCAGTGGGATATCGGTACGGCGCTGCCGCAGCGGAGGGAGAGTCATCGGCAACACGTTGAGGCGGTAGAAGAGGTCGGCGCGGAAACGTCCGTCCTGAATTGCTTGCTCGAGATTGCGGTTGCTGGCCGCAATGATGCGGACATTCACCTTTACGGTGCGACTGCTGCCCAGCGGCTCGAATTCGTGTTCCTGCAAAACACGCAGGAGTTTGACCTGCGTCTCGAGGGGAAGCTCGCTGACCTCATCCAGGAATAGAGTTCCGCCGTCGGCGAGTTCGAAGCGCCCGATCCGGCGTTCAAGGGCGCCTGTGAATGCGCCTTTCATGTGCCCGAACAGCTCGCTTTCCACGAGGCCAGTCGGAATCGCCCCGCAATTTACTTTGACCAGCGGGCGACTCTTGCGCTTGCTGCGATTGTGAATAGCGCGGGCAATCAGCTCTTTGCCGCAACCGGTCTCGCCCATAATGAGGACGGTCGAATGGGTCGGGGCAACCGTTTCGACTTTCCTGAGAACGTCGAGCAGCGCGGGACTATTGCCCACAATCTCCTCAAAGTTATGCTCTTTCCTGATTTCTTCCTGCAGATAAACGTTCTCGGCCTCGAGTTTCTTCTGCAGCGCCTGGACCTGTTCTAAAGCGGCCTGCAGCTCGGTTTCGGCGCGCTGCCGCTTGAGTTCCGCTGCGGCTCTGGCGGCGAAAATCTTCACCAGGTCAATTGCCCGGTCGTCGCGTTCCATCGGCTTATCGTCGATGATTGCGATGTGGCCAATGACTCGTCCACTCCGGTCGAGCATGGGCACGCCCAGGTAACTCTCCGCGCCCAGGTCGGCGAGCGGCGTATCCAAAGGAAATAATTGGACCAGGCCTTCTCTGTAATGGCAGACCTCTCCGTTCACCACCTTCATGCACGGAGTGCCTGCCACATCAAACTCAAATTTCTCGCCGAAGGTGTCGCCCTTCCAGAACGCCAGTGCTTTCGCATGCTTGCCGTCATCGCATTCCGTGATGAAGGCGTAACGGACCTGCAACGCCGACGCCATATGCTTGACCAGGGAAGGGAAGAAATCACTGCCCGTTGACGACGCCGTACCCACGACGATGGCCCGGAACGTCTCCTCTGCGCGATGGCGCTCGGTTACGTCGAACACCAGCGCGATGACGCCGACTATCTTTCCTTCGGCATCGAACTGCGGGGCGAAGGTGCACGATTCCCAAACGTCTTGTCCTTGCGCGGAATGCTTCGGTACCAGCAGGTCGGAAACCTTCACCACTTCCCCGCCCAATGCCCGGCGCATGATATCTTCCACGCCGCTCGTCCGCAGGCGAGGGAAGACCTCGGCCGCGACTTTCCCCAGTACTTCCTCGGCTCGCTTGCCGGTTAGGCGCTCCATCGAGGGATTGAAGACCTGGTAGCGAAGCTCGCGATCGTAAACAATAATGCCTTCCGCAGCGTCCTCGATGATTGCTCGATTGAATCGAATGGCATCGCGCAAAGCATTTTCACTGAGCTTCTGGGCAGTCACGTCGCGCGACAAGGCCAGTATCTGTTGAGGATTACCAGCGCTATCACGGATCGGGCTCACGACTACATCCCACCAGCGTGGTTGTTGCCTTACTCTGGTAGCGAAGAACCCGGTGAAGCGTCCGATGTCTCCTCTCCGCGCCTGCTCGACGGCTGCGCGCGCCGCCTCGCGGTCCGCGCCTTCCCAGAAGTCAATCCACGAGTTGCCTAATACCGGGCCGAGATCGCAGATTTCCAGTTCCTGCATGCCGCCTTCGTTCATGAATATCAGGCGGCCTTCCAGGTCAAGCACCTTGATGCAGTCGCGGCTGCACGCAATCAGGCGGGTCTTGAATTCTTCGCTGGCACGCAGAGCTTCGAGAGTGGACCCGGCGTTGCGCTCAACGGCCTGCAAGTGGGTCTTAGTTTTGCGCAACTCCAGGCGCGCCAACACTTGATGACTTAGAACTCTGAGCGCCTCGCGCTGTTGATGATCGAGCTGCCGCGGCGCGTAATCGAGGACGCAAAGCGTTCCCAGCGCGTGACCATCAGAAGTAATCAATGGTGCGCCGGCGTAAAAGCGGATGTGGGGCTCTGACGTAACCAGTGGATTATCGACAAATCGCGGGTCCAGGGTCGCATCGGGAACTACAAGCAGGTCGCGCTGGGCGATGGTGTGCGCGCAAAATGCCACGTCACGCGCGGTCTCGCTGAAATTCAGGCCCACGTTCGCCTTGATCCATTGCCGGTCGGAGTCGATGAGGCTTACCGCTGCGAGTGGCGTGCCGCAGATACTTGCGGCTAGTTCAGCAAGTTGGTCGTAAGCGGGTTCGGGCGCAGTGTTGAGCACGGCGTATTGGTGCAGCGTTTGTACGCGTGCTACCTCATTTTCTGGTATCGGAGCTGTCACACCTTGCTTCCTTGCAGACGGGTGGATCAGGCCGATGTGTCGGCCACTGCGTTTGTGAGACAAATCCTACCAAAAGCAATTTGTCATGCCTACATCGTTGTTTCTGCGGCTCTGCCGCGGTCGCGCGGCAGGCCGATCCCGAGCACATTCAAGGGGATTAGGAAGGTCTGAAAATCAGCTGCGTTGTTGAGCCACTGTTTTCGGAGGCAGCGTTCCTGTCACTTAAGCCGAAGGTGCGAATCTCACGCCTGATAACGGTGGGGAGAAGAAAGTGCCGGTGTTCCGTTGGATTGACTCTTACGGAGCGCATTCATAAAAGGAGTACAGCTATGAGCGCCAATCGGGCCCTGTATGTGCCCGTGATTCTTGGGACGGTTAGAAAGGGGCGCATGAGCCTGCATGCAGCTCGCCTCGTCAGCGAGGAATTGGGTAATCGGGCTGGAGTGGAGACAGAGCTAATCGATATCGCAAAAGTTTGCCTGCCGACGAATGACGCTGGCGAAGCCGTTAAGGATCCGAACTTTTCCGTCCGCCTGAAGAAGGCGGATGCTCTTGTAATCGTCTCTCCGGAGTACAACCACGGCTACTCTGGTCTGTTGAAACACGTCCTGGACAGTTGTCTCGAAGAATATATTCACAAGGCCGTGGGCATTGTCGGGGTATCAGCCGGACCATTTGGTGGAACCAGAGTGATTGAGAACATGTTGCCACTTATGCGCGAACTCGGCTTGGTAACGATT
>JBLNFC010000540.1:0-8134 GCA_050263355.1 Acidobacteriota bacterium | reverse complement strand
GCGATCACTTACAGCGCGTTTAAACTCAACTAGGCTGGTGAGGTACCCAAGTTTTCACTTCAGCGAATCGTCGTTGAATTCTATCGAGCCAGTGGATTGTCCTTCAAATATCAAGCTCGATCCACACCGGGGCGTGGTCGCTGGCGTTAGTCTCGCCACGCACCCAACGGTCTACCCCGCCCCCTACGAGCCTCTCGGCTATGCGTCGTGAGAGCAAGAAATGATCAAGTCGCATACCTTTATCATTCGGCCACCGCTCACGTTTGTAATCCCAGAACGTCCAGAGCGGTCCCTCGGGATACAACTTCCGCATAGCGTCGGTCCAGCCTTGAGATAGCAGTCGAGCAAAAGCCTGGCGGCTTTCAGGTTGGGTCAACGCATTGTTATCCAAGGACCGCGTTGGATAAATGTCCTGTGGTGTTGGAACGACGTTGTAATCACCTGCTAAAACCACAGGGATTCCTGTGGCCATGAGTTCGGCAGCATGCGTCGTCAAGCGCTCCAGCCAGGCCAGCTTGTAATCAAACTTCGGCCCAGGCTGCGGATTGCCATTTGGAAGATAAATGGATGTGATTAAGACCCCTTGCACCGCGGCTTCGATGTAACGCGCCTGGCGATCCTCCGCATTCCCCGGCAAACTTGAACGAGTCAGCACCGGACTGCCGTGTCGTGACAGAATTGCCACTCCGTTCCAGGAACGCTCGCCTTCCCAAACCGCTTCGTAGCCAAGGCTTTTCAGCGGCCGCTCCGGAAAAGCTTTGTGCTCCGCCTTGAGTTCCTGCAAACAGACGACATCCGGTGTTGTCTTGCTGAGCCAAGTCAAAAGGTTGTTGAGCCTTTTGTTGACATCGTTAATGTTGAACGTGGCAATTTTCACGCTTCACCTGACGCCGACTTGCAGTGAAACGCATCCCTCAAACACTTTGTGCAGAAGTTGTGGGCGGCGAGGGTGGCGCGGCTGAGCCATCCAGCCCCAAGTCTCGCGCGACCGCCTTCATGGCTTCGATACAGAAGGTGATGTGTTCCTCGAGATCAACGCCCAGATCGGCCGCGCCGTTCATTATGTCCGCGCGATTGACGCTGCGGGCGAATGCCTTGTCCTTCATCTTCTTTCTTACCGACTTGGCGTCGAGCTCGCTCAGCGATTTGCTGGGCTTTACCAGGGTGGCCGCCGTGATGAACCCTGCGAGCTCATCGCAGGCAAAGAGCGCTTTCTCCATTGGGGTCTCGCGGGGGACGCCGCTGTATTCCGCGTGAGACAAGATGGCCCTGCGAATCTCCTCGGAGTAGCCGCGCTCTTTTAGAATCTCGCTGCCCTTGAATGGATGATCCTCGGCGCTGGGATATTTCTCGTAATCGAAATCGTGAATCAGGCCAACCAGTCCCCACAAGGATTCGTCGCCTCCCAATTTGCGGGCGTAGGCGCGCATGCAGGCTTCGACCGCCAAAGCATGTTTTCGTAAACTTTCCGATTGGGTGAACTCAATTAGCAAACTCCATGCCTCTTCTCTGGCTACGATTCTAAACATAGTTACGGATTATCCTTTGTTGTTTGTGCTACGTAGGGGTGGGGAAGAAAGAGGCCCCACAGCCGACGTTCAGTGTATTGGATAAGCGCGCGTCGGGGCGCCATGTTGAGAACAATGCGATTGCCAAGTCTCTCTTGGAACGTATTCTAAAAGATCACGCAACCGCCGGACCGATTCCATTCCGATCCAGTGTTCGGCCAAGGCGCAAGCTGTGCCGAGACGAATATCCAGCAACACATTTTCGGTTCCCGCCCGACGGCGGGATTCGTGCCGCGCACCATGGATTAAGGGTCCAACCGGAAGCCTCGGGGATGTAAAGCGCTCCAACTCCCTTTGAACGAAACAGTTGTGACCGGCTATCGAGAGCGAGTCGACGCCAAGTTCCTCCACCCACGAGGGCGGTATTTTGTTTCACAGCGATGAAGCACAGAGCCCGGGGCGCTTTCGTTTGGATATGGGTCAAAATTGACCATCTTTTTGCCGCGTAAGAACGCATTATGTATTTATGAAAGTCACGGACAAACAAGTCTTAGCCGTGCGGTGCCCCACCTGTGGGGCCAAGCCGGGAGAAAAGTGTGAGCTGGGTACGGGGCAACCGCGAACCGAACCCCATCGGGACCGGCGATTGGTTGCCTCAGAGAAGTAACGTTCTCGGAGCAGCGTCTCGTCGCTGATGATGTGCACGAGTCAGTCTTTTGCGATCTTTCCAGGTTGATGTATGTGCAATCGAAATGCAGCGGTGCTGCAGGTTTGAGGCTACAATTAAGAACAATGGGTTCAGCTTCGCGATCCAAAAAGAGCCGCGTGTTTAATCCCCGCACGTTCCTAGCGACTATTGGCGACGGCAGAAGAAGTGTAAGTCTTGCCAAGAAGCAAAGGGTTTTTACACAAGGCGATGTGGCTGATGCTGTGTTCTATATCCAAAAGGGCAGAGTGCGGCTCACCGTCGTATCCAAGACCGGGAAGGAAGCAACAATTGGCATAATAACGGAGGGCAATTTTTTTGGTGAAGGATCACTGGCAGGTCAGGCTCTCCGCATGGGATCCGCGGCTGCAATCACAGACTGCGATCTGCTTCGGATCGAGAAGAAGGCGATGATGGATGCGCTTCATCGAGAACACACTTTTTCCGATATGTTCGTGGCGTATTTGCTTGCGCGCAACATCCGCTATGAAGAGGACCTGGTTGACCAGCTGTTCAATTCCAGCGAAAAGAGACTCGCACGTCTGTTGTTGATGCTCGCTCATTTTGGCAAGGAAGGAGTACCTGAAACCGTAGTTCCCAAGATTAGTCAGGAAACCTTGGCAGAGATGGTGGGCACCACGCGTTCGCGAGTAAGCTTTTTCATGAACAGGTTCAGGAAATTAGGTTTCATTCAGTATGCTGGAGGGGAAAACGGGGGGCTGCAGGTTCACAGCTCACTCCTAAATGTAGTGCTGCACGACTGACGGCAGCTCAGGCAACTTTGACTTTTTGGCACAGAGGTTTGTAAGAAGGCCCACACGTTATGCCGCGCTAGCGGCGCGTTCCGCGTCAGGTGTTGCTCCTGGATACGGCACTTGGCGGATCAAGAGATTTGTGTGTGTCGCTAGTCGAGTAGTTGGACATCATCTGACTCCGTCAAAATGCGTCGACGGAAAATCTAGATCAATGTACGTCGAAAGTTTCAGGCCGACGCCGTTTGCACGGGCACCGAACTGATCCGGTCGTAGGCTTTGTTCACCGACGTCGCGGCTGTTGTACTCTCCTCTTGAGTTGGCGTGGAGATCTGGAGCAGTCCTTGCCTGCCGAGATCCGCGGGAAGGCAGAATGCGGTTTGGTGCTGCATCAGCGAATCCAGAATTTTCGCTAGACCTTCGCATTGGTATCCATTACTAAAGTGAACACCCGCAGGATGAAATGTGGACGGTAACATCCAGTACTCACAAGCCAGAAGCCACTGGCCTCGACTTATGGATGACCAGATCTGCAGATAGTCCAAAGTGCCGTCCGAAGCGAAACCATACTGAATATGAATCAGGCCAGATGGCGTGCCTCGCATCAAGTCTGCCCACGACACGACAATTGCAGACTCCAGGACTCCTTCAAGGTTTTGTTTCTCATCAGCTTTCATAGATACACCTCCTGGACACGCTCAATTTCTGGCCCATTCTGCATCTTGGTGGGAAGTTCGCCGAGCTTCGGTACTGTCCAGATAGCAGCTCTGCTGGACATGCCGAGAGTGTGCCGAGACGATGCTGTAGGGCACACCCAGAAAACGCTTGGCGACGATTTCCGTGACCTCAAGGGCATTGAAGTGTTGCCGCTTCACCTTTCCTAAAATTCGCTTCAGAGCATTCTGGATTTTCTTCGCTCCGAGCGCACCAAAGAACATCACCTTTACTTTGGTCGCCATGAAAAAGAAGTTCCATCCCGCGGCATGGATCTTGCGATCAAGGGCGAAAGAATCTGGCGTGTTAACGAGGCTCCATTTCCCCGAATAAGGCTCGCTTTTCAGACCAAGGCGTTGCGTTGCCAGCGGCCAATCCTCGATCAAAATGGCACCGACTTTAATATCTAGCGGCATAGAACCCTCCCCAAAAACTCAGTGCCGTATTCAAACTTGCGTGAGCGCAGCTACGACAAGCAACCACAGTGAAACGAATATCACCTCACCGCCCAGCAGCACGACTTCGCTGAACAGGTCAGTTTTCATTGGCCGCGACTACCTTGTATGGGCAAGCCTCAAGTGGTGGATAGACCGCCTGGTTTGGCGGGGAATCCTATCGCAAGAGACATCTATAGAATCGCCCATTGCGCTTAAAAATACTGTGCAGAATGGCTCACTTCACGAACCCTCGAACTTGATCTGTCAGGGGATTGAAAATTTTTGCAGCAGGAACGAAATAGCAGCTTGCTGAGTTGTAGCTTGCGATATTACCAGGACCCCTGGGAAGCGATATAATCATGTCAAAGTGCCGGGGTGAGCGGAGGCGTCTATGTCTCTGCCTCGTGAGTCTAAGGGTTCAACAAAAATCGTTCGCCAAACGCCGATCGCGCAGAAATCCCAAGGAACGCACGGATCCTCGCGTTCACGTCGACCATCCAGGAATAACCGCGGTTTCGATCCTGATGCATTCCTCGCTACCATCGGCGAGGGCAGGAAAGCAATTTTCTTTTCGAAGAAACAAACCATCTTCGCGCAAGGGGATCCCGCAGACGCCGTGTTCTATCTGCAGACTGGCAAGGCAAGACTCACCGTTGTCTCCAAAACTGGCAAAGAAGCAACGATTGGTATATTGAGCGAGGGAAGTTTCTTCGGCGAAGGTTCCTTGGCAGGCCAAGCTCTCCGCATGGGCTCGGCAACCGCAATGACAGATTGCTCTCTTTTGCGAATTGAGAAGAAAGCCATGATGGAAGCACTTCATCGGGAACACGCATTTTCCGATGTGTTCGTGGCGTATTTGCTGGCCCGTAATATTCGCTATGAAGAAGACCTGGTCGATCAATTGTTCAACTCCAGTGAAAAGCGGCTGGCGCGTCTTCTTCTTATGCTGGCTCACTTTGGCAAGGAAGGCGTGCCCGAAACCGTGGTTCCGAAAATCAGTCAGGAGACCTTGGCAGAGATGGTGGGCACCACTCGTTCGCGGGTCAGCTTTTTCATGAACCGCTTCAGGAAATTGGGTTTCATTCATTATAACGGCGGTCTGCAAGTCCACAGCTCACTGCTCAATGTAGTTCTGCACAATTGAGCGACTCGGCAGCGATCGTTTCTTCCCCAATCAAGAATTGCGCTTATCGGGAGCCTGCTACGGTGTTTAGCATACCCAGCGGAGTGGCAGCCGTAATCCGGTAGTCCTGGTAGTCGATGGTGAGATAGGCATGGCCTCCCAGTCGAATAGCGCTGCTGCTTCGGTTGGAAAGGGGAAGCCAGAAATCGCCAACCTTCGCATAGTCCTGTTCGATCCTAGTTTCTTTCGTCCAGAAAGAAGGGTTTTTTGCGGGCGCCGCCTCAATGCGCACCACGGCAAAGTCCGCTGCGTCCACCCAAATTCGGCCTCGGTAGAGGAGCTTGTTCTTGGTTAGAGGCTCGACGGACAGGATGTAGCACGAACCAGTCGGCATATTCTCATATCCCGCCAGCGCGAAGCGATAGTTGTCCTTGTTGAGAGCTACGCGGGCCTGGTTCTCCTGGGTCAGTGCTTCCTTTTCGCTCTGCAGCAACTTGTGAAATACATTGTCAATCAGCAGGCGGGAGCCGCTTTCGGACCGGATGCTGAATTCCTTCGTTCCGGGAGAGCGGTACTCGACCGCCACGGTCATTTCCGCACTTCTGGAACCCGGGAAGCCGTGGTGTTCAAGCCGATAAATTCGAGTCCCCTGGTAAGCGCCCAACGCCTGGGCGCGTTCCAAATTTCTCTGGATAAGCTTGCTGACCACCTCTTCTGAGGTCATAGCAATCCGAGGCTCGAAGACGATCGCATTCGATGACTGCGCCGGTGCCGGCTGCCAAATGCCGACGCACATCAGGAGCTGCACGCTCAATAGGCCGATATGGAGGTTGATTTTCATCGGCTAACCGCAGAATACGCTGCACAGATCTCCTTAAATGTTCACTTTTGATCAGAATGGTCCCGATTTTTTCGGGACCTTCACGAGTCCATTGAATGGACTTATTCAGACAAGTCTCACGATATTGGGTTTCATTCATCCCAAAGGCGCTCTGCAGATAGACAGTTCACTGCTCAATGTAGTTCTGCGCGGTTGAGCAAACTCCAGATATATGGTCATCAAATGACCCTTCGCCTATCGCGTTCACTGGCTCCCATTGAACTGGTAAAAAATGGCGGGCAGGTGCTTGCGCGGTTGCTTTGTTTTGCCGATGGCCGCACGACAGGCACATTGCCCCTACCTGCCTGATGTCAGTCTCCTTCGATATTTCATTCTCGCGAACGGCGAGCGAGCCCGCGATGACCGGGCCCGTACACTGGTCACAGGAATAAGCCGACAGGTGAAGGTATTGTGTTCTCATTTGCCTCCTCTTAAAAGGCAGAGATCGTGACTAATCCTAGCCTTTACCGGTCGGGACATCTGTTCACTATTGCTCGCCAAGCAGTCCTCGGTCGCCCTTTTAGCGAAGTAGCAATGGGATGAAAATGCACCACTTGCCAAGAGCGTCGAAAATTATTGTCCTGGGAATGTGCAATTTTGACCATACATGCAGGAACTCTGGATGTGAGAGTAAATGCTTGTCGAGGTTGTCTACCTTTGTGGGTAAAGGAGGCGAAGATGCGTGTCCCTTCTGCCGTCAGACGTCTTGATTTTCACCGCTTGTTCGAGTTTGGACCGGAGCTGTCTATCGTGCTCTCTCCCGAACAGAATTACGCGATCGTTGCAGTAACCGAAGCTTACCTTCGGGCGACGATGACGAACCGCGAAGAGATAGTCGGTCGTAGTCTGTTCGACGTGTTTTCAGACAGCCCTTCCGACTCGGGTGCATATGGAGTGCGCGACAATGTCCGCCTTTCAATTGAGAAAGTAGTTCGCACTGGCAGGGCTGACATCATGCCCCTGCAGAAATATGACGTTTCCCGTTCACCAGATGAAGGCGGAGGTTTTGAGGAGCGATACTGGCGTCCCATCAATTCGCCTTTTTTTTCTGCCGATGGGAGTGTTGGCTACGTTATTCACCGCGTGGAAGACGTAACCGAGTTGGTTCAGCTCAAACAACATGACGAGGACGAGCAGCGAGTTTCAGTTCTGCAATCGCGTGCAGAGCACTCGGAGGCAGAACTTTTTCTTCGTGGGCGAGAAATCCAGGACTTAAATAGCCAACTTCGCGCAGCCGATGCGGCGCAACTCGACCTGCAGGCGAGCCAACTGGTAAGCCAGACCGAGCAACTGCATGAGGCGAACACCAGTTTGCGTGAGCTGACTGCCCGTCTACTCCAGATCCAGGATGAGGAACGTAGACGGATCGCTCGAGAGTTGCACGACAGCCTCGGGCAGATGCTCGCGGCACAGGGTATGTATCTGTCTTCGGTAGCTGCGGAGTCAAGATACTTAAGTGTCACCGCCGCGGAGGCTCTCAAGGACAGCACGAAGCTGATTGAGGAGATGTCGAGAGAGCTCCGGACGATCTCCTATCTGCTCCATCCGCCACTGCTCGACGAAGCAGGGTTGGCGTCTGCGATCCGCTGGTTTGCAGAGGGCTTTGCGGAGCGTAGCAAAATAATCGTGAATCTGGAACTTAGTCCTGCTCTCGGCCGGCTCTCCGAGGAGTTTGAAATAGCCATCTTCCGGATTGTGCAGGAATCTCTAACCAACATCCATCGCCATTCGGGAAGTCCGTCGGCAACAATCCGCCTGGAGCTCTCTCCCGAGGAAATCACCCTGGAAATCAAGGATCAGGGCAGGGGAATACCGCTTGAGAAGCGAACGAAGGCGGCATCGGGAAAGTCGTCTGGAATTGGGATCAGGGGAATGCGAGAGAGGATTGCACAACTCGGGGGAAAGGTCGAAATCAACTCCAACGCGAAAGGTACCGCAATCGTGGCTCGGCTTCCTCTTGCGAACACCTCATGTTCTCAGCCAATGGCCGCCGGGAACAGCGCGTGATGGTTCC
>JBLNFC010000539.1:0-5325 GCA_050263355.1 Acidobacteriota bacterium | reverse complement strand
GCGGAATGGTGCCGGTAGGACAAGGTATCGACGCACTCTACAATCTCGACAAACGTGATTTCGGGCCGCGTTTGGGATTCGCGTGGGACATATTCGGAAATGGAAGGACAGCGTTGCGTGGAGGGTATTCTTTAACCTACGATGTCCCGAACTTCGCAACACTCGCAGCTCCGTACAGCTTTGCCGGTGCGCGTTCGGGCGCATTCAGTCAGCCCTTCCAGGGGCAGTTCTCGTCTAATTCGGTGTCACTGAGCGGCGATGGCGTCGATCCGTTGGTCGATGGCTGTCTGAACCCTAATAACCCGGGCTCAGGTTTCGTCTGTTTTGGTAACGGACCTATGTTTGGTAGCGATCCGGGCGGATCGCCGCCTTTCAACGCATTCTCGGTGGTGCGGAACTTTAAGACACCACGTGCTCACAACTACAATTTGAGTATCCAACGGGAACTCACGCAAAACCAAGTGTTCACCATCGGCTATTCTGGGTCGTATGGTCAGAATCTGGTAATCTTAAGCGATGTCAATGCGCGGCCAATTGGTGGCGGCGAACGGCCCTTTGAAGCCGCGTTCCCGGGCCACTTCAAACACATTATTCAAGCGACTAACCGTGGCTACTCTCGGTATGACAGCTTGCAGGCATCACTCAACCAGCGGAACTGGCACCGACTGAACTTGACGTACAACTATACGTTCAGCAAATGCTTCGACACGAATTCCGTCAATCGGGGCGGAGTCGGCGTAGGAGCGTATCCGCAGATCAACAACGATGCCCTCAATCCCGACGGCACGGCGCATTCCAACGTAGATGATCAGCGCGGGCTTTGCGATCACGATGTAACCCACAATTTCAACGTCAGCGGCCTGTATTCGTTCCCAACCATTCCGGTGATACCACGACTCGCGGGAGAAGGCTGGCAGATGAGCAGCATCTACACTGCGATCAGTGGGCGTCCCTTTACGGTGGTGCTAGGATCGTCTGATCCGTCGGGACAAGGCCTCGCAGCAAGCTCAATCAGAGCTTCCTATGACGGTTCTCCAATCCATTATCACAACCGGAACCCTGACAACTACATCGACGAGACACAAATTGACAATAGCGGAGCTTTCGATCCCACCTTGGTGGATCCGTGCGGCAGGAGCCCATTTGACACATTACCGAATGGCTTGCCCAACCCGGCATTCGACTCGGATGTAGGTAAGGTTGTGCCTGTCTCGCCTTTTTACACTCCCTGTGCAGGAACGGTCGGCAACTCGCGGCGAAACATGTTGCGAGGGCCGGGCTTGAGTCAGTGGGATATCACGCTCATCAAAGACACAAAGATCAACGAGAAGTTCACTGTCCAGTTCCGGTGGGAGCTTTTCAACGTGCTTAATCGGGCCAATTTCCATTACCTGCCCAACAATACCCTGGGAAGCGGTTTTACTATCGTGAAGACGTCGGACGTGGCCTCAGGCAATCCGGTTATTGCGCAGGGTGGTCCGCGAAACATGAACTTCGCTTTGAAGATTATCTTCTGACGACAATTGATCGGTGGTACAAGGCGTCTTCATTTCCGAGGACGCCTTTCTTGTTCAGCCTTACGGCTTCAGCCACTGCTCGAGGTGAGTGCGGACGAATTCATCATCATTCAAATGCGGATAGGCGTTGTAGACGCGGTCGATTTCTGCAGATTGCCCCGGGCTAAGCGTCTCGTCGGGATTAAGACACCAGGTTCCTTGCAGCAGACCTTGTCGGCGCAGGACTTCGTGCAAACCAGCGATACATCCTGCGAACTGGTGTCGCGCGTCGAAGAACGCCGCGTTGCAGTCAGTGACTTCGATGCTTCTACGCAGCAGGCTTCCCGGAATGCTCCCACCATCTAACGCGGCGGAGTGACACTCCGTGAGCAGGTCAACGGCTCGCCGTGTCCAAACAGACCAGTGCCCGAGCAGACCTCCCACAATTCTTCGCTCGCGGGCTTCACCATTCACGCGGAAGCCGTAAGGCGTGAGCAGATCCATGACAATGTTGTCGTCATTGCCCGTGTAGAGCGCTATGTCCCGCCCTGACTCGGCTACTGCGCGCATGACGTCAAGTGTCTGATAGCGATTGAAGGGAGCGATCTTGATCGCAATGACGCTCTCGATATCCGCCAATTTACGCCAAAACTCATACGAAAGAACCCGCCCGCCGACAGCTGGCTGCAGATAAAACCCGATCAGGGGCATGACCTCGCCAACAGCTCGGCAATGTGCCACCAGTTCGGAATCGTCGCCATCCTTCACTGCCGCGAGCGATAACAAGCAGGCGTGGTATCCCAGATCATGGAGCAAATTCGCCTCCCGAAGCGCCTGGGCTGTATCGCCGCATGCACCGCCAATCCGGATCAGCGGCTCACTACGAGAGCTGTCGGCCCGGTCCATTTCTTCAGCCGCCAATTGCAAAACAGGCTTGAGAAGGCCAATCTGCGGCTCGCGAATAGCGAATTGCGTTGTGTGCACTCCGACTGCGAGCCCGCCGGCGCCGGCTGCGATGTAATAACGGCTCAGAGCTCGCTGGCGTCGCTCGTCAAGATGTCGGTTCGCATTCAGCGCCAAGGGATGGGCAGGGATGACGGTTCCCCGCTCCAGAACCTGCCGAACTCTTGAATCCAGCTGATGAGGCATGCCGACCGTCATAGACTAAAACCGTCCTGAGCGTTCTTCGAAATGTGTAGGCTTGGCGAGTGTTGCTCCGCCCCGGCTGACCCAGTCAGCGATCCACGCCATCATGTGTTCTGTACTAACACGCGGACGCCCGAACAATTCATACGCTTTTTCGCCATTGCTGAGCAAAGCGTCGGGTGACTCATGCCCTTCGAATCGCACGTTTTTGTTGAAGAGCTTGCCAAACTCCTGAGCGACGTCTCGAACGCTGAGCAACTCAGGTCCAGCGATGTTGATGATGTTCGGCGGCGAAGACGTATAAGCCAGGGAGTGAAGACTCATCGCGCAGGCGTCCGCCTGCCAAATGGCATTGAGATATCCCATGGACAAGGGCACGGGGCTGCCCAGGAACACACGCTGGGCTATGTCGAGCAGGACACCATAACGCAGTTCGGTAGCGTAGTTGAGACGAATCAGCGAGACCTTTGTACCATTCGTGCGGCTGAAATGTTCGAAGATGCGCTCGCGCCCAAGACACGAGATCGCGTATTCGCCGACGGGATTGGGCGAGTGTTCTTCGCGGGATCCGCCTTGAGACACCGGTATAAGCCCATACACGTTCCCCGTTGAGAAGGCTGCGATTCGGCTATGTTCATAGCGCTCACATACCATTCCCGGCAGGTAGCTGTTCATGGCCCAGGTTAAAGATTCCTGACCGGTCGAACCAAATTTCATGCCGGCCATATAAACAATATTGAGAGCATCAGGAAGATTCGCCAGTTGTCTCCGCTCCAGCATGTCGCAGCGCAATGTCTCGATACCCCAACTTTGTAGCTGAGCTTCTAATTTGCTGGAGGAAAACCGTGAGACTCCAATGATTCGCCGCTCGACGTTCCCCAAATCAGAGGCTCGCCGCGCCATCCGGGCCAGAGTTGGCCCCATCTTTCCTCCGACACCGAGAACGATGATGTCTCCTTCGAGCGAACGAAGGGTCTCGATCACCCCCTGGGTAGGCTCACTCAGGACGTCTTCCAATTCGGGCACGTCACGAATACTGTGGCGGGATATCTGGTTCGTCATTTCACAACTCGTCTGTAGCGGCAGACACTCTCAATATAGCTATCGCGCAGCCGACTGTGCGTGATTGTAATTGAACAAAACTCGCGAGGGTTGTCGACTTCTTATGCAGTGAGATCAGCCCTCATTGCGCATACTGACGAATGATAGGACTCATTTACAATCCAAACGCTCACTAGCATGAAAATCCGTAACATGACGGCACTCGACTTGCCTGCGGCGTTGCGACTGAAGGAGATTGCCGGCTGGAACCAGACTGCTGATGATTGGAAGCGGTTCATGAAAGCCAGCCCGGAAGGGTGCTTTGTAGCCGAACTCGACGGCGGAGTTCGCGGGACCGTTACCACAATCTGTTTCGAGCATCGTTTTGCCTGGGTAGGAATGGTGCTGGTGGATCCGGAATACCGTGGTAGAGGGATGGGCACGCGCCTCCTGGAGATGGCGATCAACTACCTCGATGCTGCCCGAATTCCCTGCATCAAGTTAGACGCGACGCCCCAAGGAAAACCGCTGTACGAAAAATTGGGGTTCATGAGCGAGTACGAAATCGAGAGGTGGATTCTGAAGAGGACGGCGCAGAAGCGGGGGGATGTGCTTTCGACCCCAACTTCAGCGCATTTGCCGCCATCCTTGCTGGAAGCGGATAGAGAAATCTTCGGAGCAGATCGTCGCGGATGGCTGAAATCCTTGCATCAGGATGCGCCGGCTTTCACGCAAATCGCCAGCAAAGACCAGCACCGTCCGGCGTACGCGCTGGGTCGAAGAGGTTCTTTTGCGGATCACATGGGTCCGTGGATAGCGACGGACGAAGACTCGGCGCGCGTGTTGCTGGAACAGTTCCTGGCTCGTTCGCAGCGTGAAACAGTCATCGTGGATTGTCCAAAGGCAAACCGGATGCCCCTCGAGTTGTTGAAGTCTTTCGGGTTTTTCGTTTCCCGCCCACTGACCCGCATGTACCGTGGCCTTAACCGCAGCCCGGGGCGTCCGCAATGGGTGTGCGCCATTATGGGCCCGGAGTTTGGATGAAGGTGGGCGCCCGCATCTACTACGGCTGGTGGATTGTCGTTGCCGCCTTTCTCAACCTGTTCTTTGCCGTGGGCATCATCTTCTACGGCTTTCCCGTGCTCTATCCCGCCCTTGTGTCGTCGCTCGGCTTCACGCGCGCACAAGTTACACAGGGCTTTCTGCTGGGATTTCTCATTGCCGGGTTGCCGTTCGGCATCGTCGCTGGTGCGTGGATCGATCGCATGGGTGCGCGCCTGGTAATCCTGGCGGGGGTCGCATTCGTGGGGATCTCTCTTATCCTGATGGGATGGATGACACGTTTTTGGCAGTACGAACTGCTGTGCGTCTTCGAGGTACTGGGGTACGTGCTTGCGGGACCCATCTCGAATCAGGTGCTGATTGCGCGGTGGTTTCGAGAGCGGCGTGGCCGGGCAATGGGATACGCGTATTTGGGTCTTGGACTGGGCGGAGTTATTGCTCCCTTGCTGATCAACTTCCTGACACGGACAATCGGATGGAGGTATGCCCTGCAAAGCGTTGGCTTGCTAGTACTCCTCGTGCTTGCTCCGGTTGGAATCTGGGTAACGCGTTCGGGTCCGGAAGACCTGGGCCTCGCGGT
>JBLNFC010000538.1:0-10405 GCA_050263355.1 Acidobacteriota bacterium | reverse complement strand
ACGCCGCATCCAGTCACAAATAATGGGTTGGTCGTCGCCTGCGTGGGGTCGGCTGCAACCGCCGCTTGCCAGTTCTTGACCAGCAGGTCGCCGCGAGGCGTGTTGGCATTGATGGGCCGATTGAGATGGCGTCCACCATTGAAGTTGTAGGCGACGCTCATCGACATGTTGTGGCCGAGGTCGTGCTCGAAGGTCAGGTTCGCCTGATGCGAGTAGGCATAGACGAAGTTCTGGGCCTGCGGATAGCCGAATGGCTGGAAGGCCAGTGGGAATCCTGCATTCAAGTAATTCTGGTTGAGAAACAGGTTCGCATTGAAAGCATCGAAGCGCTGCTCGTTCGGCAGATAACCGGGAACGGTCGGTAAGCAGAACGGGGCGTTCAGAGTGCCGAGGAAAATGTTCGAGGCATTAAGGCTGGTGAGTGGGTTAGCGGGCGCCAGCGGGTTGCACGGACTGCCGCCGGGGAACAGCAACTGGCCGCTCTTCGATCCGTCGGAAGCGTCGCCCAGGAAGTAAAGTCCGAGCAGCGGGTGATCGTAAAAGAGACCGTACGAGGCCCGGAAAACACTTTTGCCGTCGCCGTGAGGATCCCAGGCAACGCCAACTCGCGGCTGAAAGTTGTTCTTGTCGGTCTGAATGCCTTTTTGCAATCCGAGTTGGTTGTAAGCGGCAAGCGCGAGGCCGGTAGGTGCGGCAAACTTCGGCGGAAACTCGATGTCGTATCGAAGCCCGTAATTCAGCGTGAGATTGCGACGCATGTGCCAGGAGTCCTGCCAGAAGAAGCCGAGAGGTTGATTCTTGAAATTGTCGTGCGGATTGCCAATGCCCTGCACCAGAGTGCTGGGAACGCCGAGTCCGTACGCTTGCACCGGAGAGAACTGTGGGAAGCCCGAGACACCGTTCACGAACGGGGCGGCATCGAGCGCGCCGAAGTTGTACACGCCGCCGTAGTTGACGGTGAAGGTTGCGGTCACTGGAATGTAGTTATAGTCGGCGCCGAATTTGGTGTCATGCCGGCCGATGGTCCACGAGAAGTTATCGGTGAACTGGTAGCGCTTTTCGATGCGATCGATGAACGAGTATGGCTCCCGGCCGAAGTAGCCAAAGCCAGGGATGTTCGCGGCAACGTTCGAACCGCCGAGACCACTGGAGAAGAAGTACGAAAGTCCGCGACGCGCGAACTGGAAGCGGAATTCGTTGACCCTATTGTTGCCGAGGGCCCAGGTGTCCTGCGCCGTGATAGCCACGTCGCGATAAGTCTGCTGTGAAGTGCGCGAGTAAGCATTCTGGCCGAAAGTCTGATTCTCTCCGTTAACCTCAATTCCGGTTACTGTGCTTGGACTCACGTTGCCGCGCAGCATGATGCGATTGCGATCGGTGAGATTGTGATCGAGGCGCAGCGAGTAAAGGCTCGTTCCTTCGAAGATGGGGAAGTTGCCGGTCTGCACGCCCAGGGGAAGAAATGAAGAGGGAACGAAGCAGGGAGGGGCGAGACAGGTGGTCGGAAATCCGGGCTGTCCGCCCAAGGCGGCAGGCCACGCGCCGTTAACGGCCATGCCCGACGAAGTGCCAAGCAGGAAAACATACTGTCCAATGTTCGCCGGGCCAAGGGCGCCTAGTTCTGGGAACGTAATCCCTTTGAGAAAAGCACTCTGCTCGGGTGTGACCTGGATTGTTCCAAAGGGCAGCGGAAATATGCCCGGCGCGATTCCCTGCGATGCGATATCGGTTCCCGTGTTGAAGGGCACCAGGCCGAAGTTATCCTGTCCAATGCTGGAGAATCCCGTCTCATGACGGCGGGTTACTTCATAGGAGAAATAGTAGTAAGTCTTGTCTTTCTTGATTGGGCCGCCGAACGCCGTCCCGGCCTGCACGCGCGTGTACGCCGGATTGGAGACGTTGCTGAAAGGATTGGTGGCCTGGAAGTTTCGGTTGCGGATGTACCCATACACATCGCCGTGAAATGCATTCGATCCCGAGCGGGTGATGATGTTGACCACGCCGCCTGAGGCGCGTCCGTATTCGGCGGCATAGCCGTTGGTCAGTATCTGAAATTCCTGCACTGCTTCCTGCGACACGGTGGAGCGAACACCATTGACTGAGTTGTCGATGGCATCGGCACCATCGACGTTCACCAGGTTGGCGCGGGCACGCTGTCCACTCATGTTAAGGCCCGAAGTGGGGGCGGCGCCGATGTTAGGAGCGTTGTCGCGCACAACCTGCGAGTCGGTGAGCGTGAAGTTGATGTAGTTGCGGCCGTTGATGGGGAGATTGTCGATGCGGCGCTGATCGATGGTGTCGGTGGTGGAGCTGCGGCTGGTCTCAACGAGTTCGGCTTCTGAGTTGACGGTAACAACTTCCTGAGCGCCAGCGACCGAAAGCGTAATCGGGAGATCCGCCATGAGGCCGACTGTGACGCCGAGATTCTTCACTTCAGATTTCGCGAAACCTGGGGCCGACACTGTGACGGTGTACTGACCGGGAGGCAGGGCGATGAGGCGGTATTCGCCATTGGAATCGCCAGGGGCAGTTCGAGCCGCACCTTTCGCCTGATCGATTGCGACAACGGTCGCATTTGTGACTGCCTTGCCGGTGGGATCTTTCACGCTCACGTGCAGGTCGCCAGTAGCCGCGCCCTGGGCAAGTGCCAGAGCCGTCAGGCACACGATCAGAAAACTCACGCACAAGAGTTTCAGTGTCAGCTTCATAAAATCTCCCTGGGTTCCCGCGATAGATTTCGAAAAGAGCGCAGCACAACCAGTGCTCCCTCACCGGGATTCAAAAGGCCGAAGAGCTTGGTCACATTGTTGGGAAGGGTATTTCCCGGTGGTTTTTACATCAGTACCAGGTGGAAAGCAAGCTAAATGGAAGCAGGGAATTGGGTTAGTAAGAACACGAATACTGTTTTTGGAATCGATGTACCGCCTTCGGTGGCTTTGTTGTGAAACGCAACGCAGGCACTGAGGACACGAGGAGCATGAGGGGAAAAGGAGCAGATTTGTCGTCGCTGGTGCTCCTCGGAATGACAAGACAATTCAGAGGCGACGCGAAGGACTTAACGACTAAGGACACGAGACGAGTCGACTAACAACTGAAGACAAGAGTGGCATTCTGATCCGTGAAGGCTGCATTGACAGTGCTTATGTCTTAGATTCGCGCTGGATGCCGAAGCTCTCGCCGTCAACTTTCTTTAGCGCCCAAGCCATGCGCGGAGTGTTGTGTGCGATTCCGAAACGGCCTTGTCGGTCGAGGACGATAATGCCGCCGTGTCCGTCGAGCCGTTCCTCAAGGTAAGAGATGGCTTCTTTGGCGACCCACTCCGGCGCGCTGCCGGACTGAACCCGGTCAGCCGCCCACTTGGCAAGCACCAGCTTCATGATCGGCTCCCCCCACCCGGTGGTGGAGGCGGCGGCCCTGAGATTGTCGGCGTAGCAGCCACAACCGATCAAGGAGGAATCGCCGAGTCGTCCGGGAGCCTTATTCAATGTTCCGCCCGTGGAAGTGGCGGCCGCGATGTTGCCGTCTCGATCCAGTGCAATGGCGCCCACTGTGTCGTGAGAGATTTCCGGAGCGAACAGGTCTGCCGTTTGCGTCGCCGCTTGACTCTGAAACTCTTTGAGCCGCTGAACTTCACGCGGGATGATCAGGTCTTCATTCTTGCAGAGTGGAATGCCGTGTTCCGCGGCGAAGCGCTCGGCTCCTTCGGCCACGAAGTAGACATGCGGACTTTCGCTCAGAATTTTGCGGGCGGCGCGCACGGGATTTCGTAGACGCTCAACTCCACCGACGCCGCCAGCACGAAGGGTGTTGCCGTCCATGATGAGAGCGTCGAGCTGAACTTTGCCTTCGCGATTGAGGAAGCTGCCGCGACCAGCGTCAAACGTTTCGTCATCTTCCATGATGACGACGGCTTCCTCGACGGCGTCGAGGGCGGAGCCACCCTTCTCCAGAACGCGCCAACCGGCGGCCATAGCGTTCCGCACGCCATTGATGTGGGCATCGACCATATCGGCCGGAATAGCCCAGGCGCCACCATGAACCACCAGAACAGGATTGTTGGACAAAGGGAGTCCTAGCAGAGCGTGAAAATGACTGGTTAGTGTAGCAAAAGTGGAAGGCAGACTTGGGGCGCTTGGCTCGGGGAGCGGAGTTTTGGAAGCAGGCTCTTAGTTGTGGGGTCGGGGAAATCCTGTTAAATGCGTTTGTCATCCTGACGGTAATCAGAGCCGAAGAACCTATGCACTTCGAACGAATGCATAGGTCCTTCGCTTCGCTCAGGATGACAATGTTTGTTGTTGACCCGAATGCGGAGCCACTACTGCTGAGAGCCTACCGGCAAAAGCATAGTGCCGAAAAGCTAGTGGCGAAACGTGTTGCCAACCTAGTGCCCAGAGGCTGGCGCCCAGGGCCTACAATACTGATACACTCCGCTCGCTTGGAGGCAAGATGATGCGTCACCTTGAAAGATCTTTTTACCTGAAATCATTTTCCAGAGTTGTTGCTTTCCTGCTCGCGCTTGCAACGTGCGCGATGGCGCAGCAGTTCGACGCCAAGCTCTACTCAGGAATGCAATGGCGCCTCATCGGACCATTTCGCGCGGGACGGGTCACGGCGGTGGCCGGAATTCCAGGTGACATCACGACCTATTACATGGGGACTCCGGGAGGCGGTGTCTGGAAGACGACTGATGGCGGTGTCATCTGGAAACCGATCTTCGATGACGCTCACGTTGCGTCGATCGGCGCATTGGCGCTCTCGCCTTCCGACCCGAACATCGTCTATGTCGCCACCGGGGAGCAGACCGATGGGAATGGAGTGTACAAGTCAACCGACGCAGGGAAGACGTGGAGCAACGTCGGGTTACGCGACACGAAGATTCTGACGTCGATCGTTGTGGACCCGAAAGATCCTAACGTGGTGTTCGTTGGCGCGGTAGGGGGCCGGGAGCCCAGCGATGCGCGCGGTGTTTTCCGAACTACCGACGGGGGGAAGAATTGGGAGCGGGTACTTTTCAAGAACAACACCATGGGCGTTGCCGACATTGCACTCGATCCCACGAATCACAAAGTGTTGTATGCCGCCATGTGGCGGGCTGAGCAGGGCTTCTTCGGCTCAGAGGGGGACGACAAAAAAGAGGGCCCAGACGCGGCCATTTACAAGTCGACCGATCAAGGCAAGACCTGGAAACAGCTTGCAGGCGGAGAGTTGCCCAGCGATCACATGGGACGAGTTGGTCTGGTGGTGGCTCCGGGGAACAAGGGCAGGCGCGTATTCGCGATCATGGATCAGGGATTGTTTCGGTCCGATGATGCCGGCGCAACGTGGCACCGCAGCACGACTGACCCGCGCGTAATTGGCAATTGGTATTTCGCACGAGTGTTTACCGATCCGAAGAACCCGGACATCGTTTACGTCATGCAAACGGCTCTCTACCGTTCGACGGATGGGGGGAAAACTTTCGCCGCCTTTCGCGGTGCGCCGGGCGGAGACGACTACCACCACATGTGGATCGATCCGGAAAACCCGCAGCGCATGGTTCTGGGCGTGGATCAGGGTGCAACCATCAGCCTGGATGGCGGCAAGACCTTCACACCCTGGTACAACCAGGCGACCGGGCAGTTCTATCACGTGACTACCGTCGGGCGTTTTCCTTATGTTGCTTATGCCGAGCAGCAGGATAGCGGCACCGTGGCGGTGCCGAGCCGCAGCGATTACGGGCGGATCAGCTACCGCGACTGGTTCTCGGTTGGAGGATTCGAGTTCGGATACATTGCGCCTGACCCGCAGGATGCAAACACAGTTTTTTCAACCGGGTGGTTCGGTACGATCGTTCGTTACGAAAAGACCACGGGGCAGATCAATTTTGTCTTCGTGCCCGGAGACAAGTACCGGTCGTTCGCGCCGCCCATGCAGTTCTCCCCACAGGATAAGCAGACGCTCTATATGGGCACGCAG
This sequence comes from Acidobacteriota bacterium, assembly GCA_050263355.1. Lineage (GTDB taxonomy): Bacteria > Acidobacteriota > Terriglobia > Terriglobales > Acidobacteriaceae > Gp1-AA122. The sequence continues at coordinate 4,450 of JBLNFC010000538.1, read as the reverse complement.
TTCGTGATGAAGACCTCGGATCGCGGTGTCACCTGGAAAGAAATCAGTCCTGACCTGACGGTCAAAGCCGAGAAGTCCGGGGAAGGCAAGAAGGGCGGCGGGGAGGAGGATGAGTTCGAAGGCGATGCAGAGCAGGCTCCCGCTCGCAAGGGAATGATTACCGCGCTGTCGCTTTCGCCGGTGCAGGAGGGCGAAATCTGGGCCGGAACCGGGAACGGTTTAGTACAGATGACGCGCGATGCGGGTGCCAGCTGGCAGAACGTAACCCCTGCCGGACTGCCCGAAAAGACGCAGGTCCTGATGATCGAGAGTTCGCATCACGATGCCAATACCGCGTACATGGCAGTGAAGGTGAAAAAAGATGATCACCCTTACTTCTATCGAACCCATGATGCGGGAAAGAGTTGGCAGGTGATTGCGAGCGGGTTGCCGGATTCCATGTTCGCGCGCGTGGTGCGGGAAGATCCAGTGCGCAAGGGCATGCTGTATGCGGGAACAGAGAACGCGGTGTATGTGTCCTTCGACGACGGGGACCATTGGAACTCTCTCCAGCTGAATCTGCCCACGGCATCGATGCGTGATTTGGCGGTCCGCGGAGATGACCTGGTAGTCGCAACCTTTGGACGCGCGCTATGGGTTCTGGACGATGTCACGCCGTTGCGGCAGTTCGGACCTGAGGTAACGACCAGTGACGCGTACCTGTTTCAATCTCGGGACGCGGTTCGCTGGCGCTGGGACAACAACCAGGAGACACCCCTTCCTCCGGAGGTGCCGACGGGGGACAATCCGCCTGACGGGGCCATTCTCAACTACTACCTGAAAACGGTACCGAGTGGGGAGATCACGCTCACCATCAACGATGCCCAGGGCAACGTGGTTCGAACTTATTCGAGCAAAGCCGAGCCGACGAAAGAAGATCTGCCCAAGAATGTTCCCGATTACTGGTTGGCCCCGGCCCCCGTGCTGCCTACGAATGTTGGGTTGAACCGGTTCGCCTGGGACCTTCGGTATCCTGATCCTCCGGCCCTGCGCTACGGATACTATGGCGAGAAGCTTCCGTACCAGGAGTTCACGTTGACCGACCACGCTGTGCCGGGTAAAACGCCCCACCAGATTCCCCAAGGCCCTCTGGTTGTACCCGGCGAGTACGAGGCGGTCTTGAACGTGGCGGGGAAGACCTATCGTCAGAAGGTTACGGTGGGGATGGATCCGCGAATCAAGGTCTCGCAGGCTGACTTGATCGAGCACCTGAACCTGCAGCGGAAGCTGACCCAAGCCATGGCAGAGACTTACAACCGGTACAACGAAGTAAGTGCCATAAGAAAAGATGTGGTGCAGCGGCAGAAAGCCTTGGTGCAGAACACCGCAGCGAAGGATGCCGGCGACGCTCTGAAGGCCTTCGAGAAGGACCTCGATTCCTTCGAGACCGGGACAGAAGAAGCGCCGGGATTCGGGGCACTCAACCGCGAGTTAACACGGCTGGTAACCATGGTGGAGGAAGGCGACGCGCTGCCTGCCAAGACCATTGTGGCGGCATCCCAGGAGGACCTCGCGTCTCTCGACAAAAAGCGGACGCAATGGCAGAAGGTGACGGCCGAAAGGCTGGCCGCGGTGAACAGTCTGCTGCAGAAGTACCGACAGACGGGACTCTCAGGCGGAGGACAGTAAGTAGGCTCTCGGCATTGGGCATTGGGTTCGATAGCAGGTTCGCGGCACTCATTGTCGGCGCAATTGCCTGTGAAACCCGGGTCTTTGATCCGTCTGACCGGTCTCCAATCTGCTATCGGTTGTCATTCGAGCGAGCGTAGCTGAGAAAGAATTGCGCTGGCAGTGTCGCGGGACAACTGCAGGTCCCTCGCTGCGCTCGGGATGACAACCGTGAAATAGGAGCTGGGCCCCATCTACTTGCGTTGTCACCCCTGATGACACTTTTTGCACAGCTCCGAAGCATTCTCCCTCTCTCTTTCTCTCTCTCGCGCTGAGGACAGTCTCAATAATGTTATTGAGGTACGGAGGCTGTAGAGCAACAACCGCGCGGGTGTGCGTGCCATCCAAAACGAAAGCTGGTCACCAGGAGTGTCGTAATGGCCAAGGAAGCGAAAGGCTGGGAAGCCTTATGCATCGCGGCTGCGACCGAGAAAGACCCGGAAAAGCTGCAGGAAATTATTGTGGAATTGAATGTTCTGCTAGACACCCGGCAAACGGAGTTACAGCAACTGCGCAGGGGAGTGATGCCGGAGCGGTGTCGCAAGCCCAGTCAGTGGACGCACTAGCAGGTTCTATTCAGGTCCATGCAGTTCTTCTCTTTGCCCTCAAGTAGCCATTTGTGCCTTGCGACCGGGCGCCGGGCGGTGTCCCAAACCGCGGTGGCGATGCAATCAAGAGAGCAGATCCCTCGTCCGCTCCTCGGAATGACAATCGCGGGAATGACAATCTCGGAATGACAATGAAGAGGGTAGGTTCCTCGTCGCTGCGCTCTTTGGATGACAATCGGAACAACCTGAGTCGTTGAAGCGGGTCAGAAACCCTATCCACTCCCTCGTATGGCGAGGGAGTGCATAGGTACTTCGCTGCGCTCACGATGACAAGGTGGTCGGGGCGGGTGCGAGAGCTTAGCCCCCAGAGCGTAGAGCCGAGAAGGTAGAGCGTGTGCCCACTATGCGGCCTGGTCGGCAACCGTGTCCATTCGCTCCGTTTGCACCCAGGTGTAGTACATGCGGTGAATAACGGTGATTGTAGAGAGAACCGCGATAACCCAGAGGACAGGAGCCATGCGGTTGAAGAGCGCTCCGATGATCAGGAGAACGAGGCGCTCGGGGCGTTCCATGAAGCCGACCTTGCAGGTATAGATCAGCGATTCCGCACGCGCCCTTGTGTAGCTAACCATGATGCAGCTGATCATCACTAGGGCGGCGAGCACGACGTAAAAGAAGCGATTAGCGCGCGCGTAATAAACCAACAATCCGAAGAACAGGGCAGCGTCGCTGTAACGGTCGAGCACCGAATCGAAGAAAGCGCCGAAGCGCGTCACCTGGTTAGTGGCACGGGCGACGCGGCCATCGACCATGTCGAAGAAGCCGGCGGCGAAAACCACGAGTCCCGCGTAACGAAACAGACGTGCCTGGTTTTCAGCGTTGCCGTAGCCGAACAAAACTGCGGCTGCGACATTAATCAACAGGCCCATGAAGGTGAGAATGTTGGGTGAGATGCGTGCCAACGCCATGCGATTGACGATCACACGGAGCAGGCTTCCGCAGGCGCGCCCGAAGGCGCTGGTCCAGGTCATTTCGTTCTTGCCGTCCCTCTAAGCCTCGTCGTACATGGTGGTGAGGCTCAGAACTTCGAACTCGCGCTTGCCGCTGGGCGTGACCACGGTGGCTGAATCGCCTACCTTTTTGTTGAGTAGCGCGCGACCTATGGGCGAGGTGGTCGAAATTTTGCCGGCGGCAACATCAGATTCCTCGCTGGTTACGAGCTTGTACTCGAGCTCTTCATCCTTGTCGGCGTCGTAAACTTTCACGGTCGAGCCGAGACCAACCTTATCTTTCGGGATGTTGTTCAGATTGATGAGGGAGAGGTCGGCCAATCTCTTGCCGAGCTGGCGGAGGCGGGCTTTAACGAACTCCTGACGCTGCTTGGCCATGTGATACTCAGCGTTTTCGCTGAGGTCACCCAGTGCGACGGCCTTCTTCAGCTCTCGGGGAAGTTCGTAGCTCAGCTCGTGCTCCAGCGCATTGATCTCTTCCTGGAGCTTTTTCTTGATGTGCTCAGGCATGGTTTCGCAGAAGATTATAGACCGAATCGGGAAATGAAGGAGAGGGGCGGATGTTTGCCGGCGTAGCGGTTGCGAACTGGTGACGCTAGTCGTCGGGTAAGTCTATGGTTGCAGAGGGCAAACCAGCCGGAACCCTCGACAGATTGCCTTTTCCACACCCATCGGCTACAATTTTTGTGTGCTGTTCCTCGGTTTTGCTGCGGTCGTAGGTACCCCTCATGCTTAGCAGCGACTTAACTTTCCACATCGGCGATAAAGTCGTATACCCCAATCACGGAGTTGGCATAATTGAGCAGATCAGCAGCCGCACGATTGGTGCGACGGTTGAGAAGTTTTATCTGCTGAAAATAAAGGCCAGCAGCCTCAAGGTCATGGTGCCGTTCCACAACGTGAACAGCGTCGGCCTGCGGCGAGTGGTGAAGAACGGGGAAATTCAGAAGATCATTGATTTTCTTACAGATGGCGAGTGCCTGAGCAATGGCGACTGGAAAGACCGCTTCAAAGAAAATTCTGACCGAATGCAAACCGGATCGATGATGGAAGTTGCGGGAGTGTTAAAGAGCCTGATCGCCCTTCATCAGGCCAAGCCGCTTTCTTTCCGTGAGAAAAAGATGTTGGAGCGCGCTCGCTATCTCCTGGTCAGCGAGTTGGCCATGGCCCGCAACTGCGAAGAGT
>JBLNFC010000537.1:0-3587 GCA_050263355.1 Acidobacteriota bacterium | reverse complement strand
CCGGCCCAGGCTCTGGGCCAATTCCAGCGAATGGGTTGCCAGAAGCTTCCGGCGCGCATTTCGACTAGTTTGACCATGGCGAGGAGAACCACCAAGTAAGTCAGAAATTGCGTCACGATTGCCAGACCGGTGCTCTGGGCCAAATCGCCGATGGCAATCTTCGGATAAAGAACAAAATGAGCGAAGATGACAACCAGCGCGCCCAGAGTGGCAATGGCGCCTACCGTCAAACCGACCAGCACGAGGACGTCCCATCCCGAGAAAGGAGGGTCTTCTATTCGCGGTGCCTTTTCAGGTTCGATCGGGAGATTGACCTCAGGCTGCCCCGAGTCAATGCTGGAAAGCTGTTCGAATGGGTTCTGAGGTGAAGACAAAGTTGCGTTCCGTTAACTTAACCTTTTGAATTTACATGAAAAATGTTTCCTGCGTATGGCAGTGGCTCTCGAGGCGGCGAGTCTGAATACAATTGCAATGAGGTAGATTAACCAGCGTGCCGGAACTGCCCGACATCGTGGTGTACATCGAGGCGCTCGAGAAACGCATCCTGGACCGGACTCTCGAACGCGTCTTAATTGTCTCGCCCTTTCTGTTGCGCACGGCAGTGCCTCCGCTTAGCAGCACCGAGGGCAAACGAGTTACCCGACTGCGCAGGATCGGCAAGCGCATTTGCATCGGATTGGAGGACGATCTCTGGCTGGTATTGCACTTGATGATTGCTGGCCGCCTGCATTGGCGCAAGGGCAAAGCAAAAGTAGCGAAGCCCCGAGGACTAGCTGTTTTTGAATTCGACCAAGGGACATTGCTCTGGACGGAAGCGGGTTCTCAGAAGCGAGCATCGCTTCACGTTGTTGAAGGTGAGAGTGGATTACAAAGTCTCGATCCAGGAGGCATCGAGATCTTCGACAGCAGCCCTACCGCATTTGCACGTATTTTGCAATCAGCGAATCATACTTTGAAGCGGGCTCTCACTGATCCCCGCCTATTCAGTGGAATCGGGAACGCTTATTCGGACGAGATTCTGTTTGAGGCACAACTTTCCCCGCTTGCTCTAACGCAGAAGCTCAAACCTGATGAAATTGAGCGCCTCTACTATGCGGCAAGAGCGAACCTGGAGCGCTGGACTGAACTATTGAGAAAGCAAACGGGGGTAAGTTTTCCGGAAGGTGTAACTGCTTTTCGTCCTGGGATGGCAGTGCACGGCCGGTACAAGGAACCCTGTGTTCGCTGCGGCACAAAGATTCAGCGCATCCGCTATGCAGCGAACGAAACGAATTATTGTCCCACGTGTCAGACGGGAGGAAAGTTGCTCGCCGACAGATCTCTGTCACGATTGTTGCGGGAGGACTGGCCCAAGACGCCCGAGGACCTCGAAGCCCTCACTGCGCCAAAAGAGTAGCTGGTAAAAACCGCTGAAAGGGGCGTCCAGAGCGGCAAATGGCGTTGACCTCGGGGAAGCTCCAGTTGATAATGCGTAGATAACCCGCGATGAGCGAAACCCAGAACAAGGAGAACCAGATGTGGAAGAAGGATAGTAGTGTCACTGCAGAGCGCGTACCAGGGGCCATGGCAGCGTATCGCGAGTCCGTGGACGAGTTCTCGAAGCACGCTACCGAGTTCCTCGAACACATCCCGACTCTCACTAAGGCGCGAGAGGCGTACCAGCGCGCCACGACTGTCAGCACCGAACTGCGCAGCATTCTCGATACAGGCGACGAGACCATGAAGTCACTGATGGCTCAGCTCGAGCAGGCTGTGAACATGCAGTTGGGGAAGGTTGGTACAGAGAAGAAGCGTGAGCCCGCCAAGGTTGAAGCAATTAATTCTGCCTCGGAGACCTCTGAAATTTCCCGCGCGATATCGTAATTTCCTCAAGCTGCACAGTGAGCTCAGCACCGCCGAATAGGGTAGCGTGCGCTGCGATGGTTGAGACTGAATCACAACCTGGCGACCCTAGCCGAGGCATCGTCCATTTGCTCGCGGGGATCAGCCTTGCGAGGGTTGGCGCTCAGCGCATTTGTCCTCCCCTATCACACCGGCGCGGCAAAAGATTGCGTCCTACTCAGAGCGACCGCGGGCAACCGTTCGGGTTCCACTCAGCCTCTCAGTGCGTACTCAGCCTTTCGCGTTCCCAGGCACGATGGACACGGAGTGGCTGCGTGCGCACCTTGTCCGCTGGGACGCCTTGGGACGATTGTCTGTCCCCAGCCGTGATTTTAGAACCTCAATTCAGAAGGCAAGATAGCCAGATCTGCCGTGCAACAACGGGGTAGGACGGCGACCGGCAAGGCTACATGGGGAACAATGAGGAAATGCTTCAAAGCGCAATCCGGTTACTCGCCGGCACTACGCTGTCACTTTCTTAGGGGTGGGAAGTCGGTAGATTCGCGTTGCCACGAAAAAGGGCTTGGATAAAGGGCCCAGATGATTTATTTTGGCCGACATTAAATTAGGGTGGTATCGGGGAGGCACAGCACCTGAACTCGCCGCCGATTGTGCCTGAAGGTGTCCCAGGATATTTTCCGACTGGGCCGCTGTCCTAAGACACAAATATCTACTTGATCTTGTCTCCGGCGAATCAGGGATGCGAAGTCTCAGCCGCCCCAAGGGGACCCAGCCGTGAAATTCCCTCGTCGTCTTCCTGCATTGTTGGTGGCCACGTTGTTGGTTCTCGTGGTTTGGTCGGCATCAGCGTTCGGTGCGTCGTCAGGCTTCGCCAAAGCTTCGGGTGACGATAACCCCGGATCTTCTCCGGGCAAAGACTCGAATTCCCCGGCCGCTGAAGCCGTCATTCCCGGTCCATTGCGTTCTTTTCTGCGGATGGCCGGTATCAGTCAGAAAGCTTCGCCGGAAGAAGTGCTTCCCTTACTCGCGCATAACGTCTCGGCTCAGGGTTTCGAGGTGGGAGGGCGGCCTACCGAATTCCTTATCCTGCTCAGCCGTTACGTACAACAGGCGAGGGAACTCGTGCAATTGGGCTTACCCAACGGCATGATTCGGGTATCGAATTGCGAAAATGCCGGATCGCTGCTGCGGATTCTGGGCTATCGCGCGCGCCCCGATTGCGGAAAGAGCAACACCTACCTCGAAACTGCCGATCCGGAAAGAGCTTTCCTCACTATCGATTCGGGTTTTCCGCTTCCTGATCTGGAGCTAGCACTGCAGGGGGGAAAGCCTTTCGAATATCAGTTCACTCCAACGCATGTCCCAGCACTTCTGACCGAGAAAGATTGGACGCGCGCCAGCAAGCAAAACGACAAGCAGGGAGGCAGGGATTTACTCGATACGCTTTTGAGGGATCCGGCCGTGGCCCGGTTGTACTGGTCGTTTTCACGCCTTGATCCGGAAACAAGAGCCGAACTTCACCGCTCCGTAGGACTTCGCAAGTTAGTTCCTCTATCGGCTGCGCTCAATTTTTACGGTGGTCACATTTGCATCCGCTCCGGGCACGTTCTGGTGCCGGGAGGCACCAGCGCGGGCCCTGCCTGGCAAGATATTGTGGGAGCGAGTCCACAGTCGCCGGGCGATTTCGTCGAGAAATTGCTGTCAAAAGATCGAGGTTGGCTGGCCGCATACTTCGACGTGCTGTC
>JBLNFC010000536.1:0-5404 GCA_050263355.1 Acidobacteriota bacterium | reverse complement strand
GTATTCGTACACTCTCGATTTCTCTGTCGGACGGCAGTTGCCGAAGAACATGAGTTTTGAGATCTCCTATGTCGGACATCTGGCACACCGTTTGTTGGCTCAGGAAGATGTGGCCATGCCGCTTAACCTGGTGGACCCGAAGACGGGTACTACTTATTTCCAGGCAGCCAGAGCGCTGGCCAACGTGTACCGTGGGCCGAATGCTCCGACTTCTGATGCCGTGACACCTGCGATGGTGGGACCGACGGCTTCGTACTGGCAGAATGTTATGACTCCTCTGAAACCCGGCGATACGTATGCCTGGATGCCAGGGTGTGAGGATGGTTCAACAGCAACTTCAACTACGAGCGCATTGCAGGCCGTCTACAACATCTATAGTTGTTTCGCGACCAATGAGACGACAGCCCTCGGCGTGCTGGATTTCTACGGAACCGATTTCTCCGGCAATGCCGGTATTCAAGGAACATCGGGAACGTTCTACGGTCCGCGCGGAGGAGCGAATACATTCTTCGACAGTCAGTTCCACTCGTTGTACGCGTGGCGGTCCATCGGTAACGCCAATTACAACGCCATGCAGATCAACTTGCGAAAGAGACTCTCACAGGGACTACAGTTTGACTTCAATTACACGTTTTCGAAGTCAATTGACCTGGAATCGGACGCTGAGCGCGTGGACGCATGGAGCGGTCTCGGTGGAAACATCATTAATTCATGGTTCCCCAATTCTGGGCGCGCCGTTTCCGATTTTGATACGACCCACCAGTTTAATTTGAACTGGGTTGCGGAACTGCCGTTCGGTAAGGGAAGACTCGTCGCGGGAGGCGCTCATGGCGTTCTCGATGCCTTGATTGGCGGCTGGCAACTCTCGGGATTGGCGCGTTGGACAAGCGGGTTTCCAGTCGCGATCTCCAACGGATCCACTTGGCCCACCAACTGGCAACTTAGCGGGTCGGCCGTCCAGATCGGCAAGGTGCGCAGCGGCACCTTCCGGCAACCCGATGGCACCGTCAACCTGTTTGCTGATCCTCAGGGTTCCACCGGGATTAACGCATTTCGCAATGATTTCCCGGGCGAAAGCGGAAGCCGTAACTCAGTTCGCGGCCCCGGGTATGCGGGCTTGGACATGAGTCTCAGCAAGCGCTGGAAGATGCCGTGGGAATCTCAGAGCGTGCAATTTCGCTGGGAGGTTTTCAATGTGCTGAACCTTACCCGCTTCGATGTTCAAACCATCACAAACGGGCTTGATGCCGGCCCCGCATTCGGGAACTTCACCGGGCTCCTGACCAACCCGCGTGTGATGCAGTTCGCTTTGCGGTATGAGTTCTGACCGGTAGCTCTCACCAGGCTCGCAGGTGACCGACGATTTGTTTGTCACCTGCGCTGCCGCATTCCTTCCGCACGCGATCCGATTTACCGAACCCACTGCCAACGGCCGTTCTGGGGCACTCCTCTGACTTTCGTAGTAAATTAGCTTGGAATGGCCGCGGAAAAAATACTGGTAGTAGACGACGAGCGCCTAGTGCGCTGGTCGCTGCGCCAGAAGTGCGAAGAGTGGGGCTTCCACGTGGTCGAGGCCGAAGCTGGCCAGCCTGCGCTCAAGGTAGCGCAGCACGAGTCTCCCGACCTTGCGCTGCTTGATGTCCGCCTACCCGACATGAGCGGCCTCGAAGTACTCGAACAGTTCAAGAAAAACGGCGACGTTCGCGCCGTCATCATGATCACCGCCGACCCGCAGCTGGATGATGTGAAGACCGCGCTCAAGCTGGGCGCCTACGATTTCGTGGGCAAACCCGTGGACTTTGACGAGCTTCATGTCGCCATTAAGAATGCGCTCGAAACCTCCCGTCTGCGTAATGAGGTTCAGGCACTTCGTGGAGAGGTTCGCCGGCGCACGGGCTATCACGAAGTCATCGGTACCTCGCCGAAGATGACGGAGCTGATGAGCTTTGTCCGCAAGGTTGCGTCCAGTGAAGCGACGACCATCCTCATCCAAGGCGAGAGCGGAACCGGCAAGGACCTGATCGCGAAAGCGATTCACTACGAAAGCTCTCGCCAGGAAAAGCCGTTCGTCGCCATCAACTGCTCCGCGATTCCTGAAACCCTCATGGAAGCCGAGTTGTTCGGCCACGAAAAGGGCGCTTTCACTGATGCCAAGCAGATGAAGAAAGGCCTGTTCGAAATGGCGGACGGCGGGACGCTTTTTCTCGACGAGATCGGAGAGCTATCTCCCCTGCTGCAGGCCAAGCTGCTGAGAGTGCTCGAAGACCAAGTCATCAGGCGAGTCGGTGGAGTTCGCGACATGCAGGTGGACGTTCGCGTCATTGCTGCATCCAATCGCGACCTGGAAAAAGCCGTCCGTGACTCGCAATTTCGCCAGGATCTCTATTACCGACTCGCGATCATCGCAATTTTCATTCCCCCTCTGCGCGATCGCAAGGAAGATATCCTGCCGCTCGTCGATTTTTTTATCGAGCGCTACAACCGTAAGTTCAGGAAATCAGTTCGCGGCATCACCGACGAAACAAGGCGATTGCTGCTGGCTCATAACTGGCCGGGGAATGTTCGTGAGCTGAAGAATTCCATCGAACGCGCCATGATTCTGGAGGACGAGTCGTTGCTGCGTCCCGCATACTTGCCATTCTCGGTCGCAGAGTCTGGTGGGCGCACGGTGTTCGAGCGGACGTCCAGCGATGGCGGCCAGCAACTCGCTAACGGTCGCACTCTGCCACGCCTGTATATCCCCGAAGGTGGCACGTCACTCGAGGAGATGGAGCGATCGATGGTGGAGCTGGCCATGCGGCAGGCGAATGGAAACCAAACCCACGCCGCGAAATTGCTCGATATCAGCCGCGACGCACTCCGGTACAAGCTCAAGAAGTTTGGACTTGTTCACGCTGAGGACGAAGAGGTGCCGTCGTCAGACGCTGGAGGCGGCTAAACAGTTTTAGCTTTTCTGCTCATCGTTCGTTGAAGGCTGGCTTACAGCGGCAATTTGTTACCTAGGATCGGGACCCGATCACTCCTACTCCAAGCAATGCTGAGAGCAAACCTCGCCTCCAGGCTTGTCATTCCTGAAGAGGGCAGCGACGAGGAATCTGCAATTCATGAATGCAGATTGCAGATCCCTCGGCCTCGCCGTAGGTGAGCGCTTCACCTGCGGCGTCTATGAACTGGTGCCGGCAAGCGCCGTTTCCGGCGTTTCCAGATGGAATAGGCGCTGTACGGCTGCGGTCATCTGCTCCTGTTCCACCCTTTCTGGAAGTTCTTTGAGTTCGCGGGCGAGCGATCCAGCAATTCGCTTTGTGATCCGGGAGGTCACCGCTTCGAACATCTGCTCCTGGTCCTTAGAGAAAGGCCCGAACTCTTCACAGAAGTACTCCAGTTCTTGCCGGCAAATATCGTCGAGCCGCCCGCGCAGCGCGACAATCGTCGGCACCACGCGTTCCGCCATCAGCTTGCGGCGGAAGCCATTTGCCTCCACAACGATAATCTTTTCAGCTTCAGCCGCGGCGGCTTCGCGCCCCACCGCGTTGTGCCGGACCGCCTGCTCCAGGTCATCCATGTCGAACAGGAACATGCCTTCCACCTGTCGCACCGCTGGATCAATATCTCGCGGCACAGCGATGTCCACCAGGCACATGGGGCGATTCTTCCGCTCCTTGGCAATGCGTTCCGCTTCCTCGCGACTAAGCACGGTGTGCGGGCAAGAGGTGGAGCTGATCAGGATGTCTGCCTGCAGCATGTGCGGCCAGCGGTCATCAAAGGGAACTGCAGTTCCGCCCAGCTTTTCGGCTAGTTCAACCGCGTGCTCCAACGTTCGATTTACCACGTGGACGGAAGCGGCGCCCTGATTGATGAGGTATCGTGCCGAAAGCTCGCTCATCTTCCCGGCCCCGAAGAGCAGCACTTTACGTCCTTCGATTGACCCGAAGAGACTTTTCGCAGTCTCGACCGCAGCATACGGCACCGAGACCGCAGCATTCCCGATCGCGGTCTCGTTTCGGACCTTCTTCGAGACCGTCAGCGCCTTCTGCAAGACTGCGTCGAGAAATCTTCCGGTGGTTCCGACTTTCTGGGCTTGCTGCCAGGCATTCTTTACTTGCGAAATGATTTGGGGTTCGCCGATCACCATCGAATCGAGGCTGGAAGTAACCCGAAAGATATGGAGGAGGGCTGCCTCATCGAGCAAGCGGTAGAAATGGCTCCACTCGCAGAGCCTCAGTCCATATTCGGTGGTGAGGAACCGCAGCACGGAATTGGCAGCTAGACTCGGGTCGTCGGCCCACAACAGGAACTCTGTCCGGTTGCAGGTCGCGAGCACAACGACTTCCTGGATTCCCTCGGAGCGTCCTAAGTGGACGAGAGCTTCGCAGCGGCGGCTTTCGCTGATCCAGAACCTCTCGCGGATCGCTACCGGTGCGGTTCGGAAGTTCACGCCGATGACCATCAATGTGGGTTCCAAGACGCATCTCCCCTATTACGAGTAGGTAGAGGGCATCCATCGTGCCAAAGAACATTCCCTGCGCGGCGATTGCAAGTCACTCTATTTGATGAGGTTGGAGTCACGAGGGACATCTCACAGCCGAGATCGCCGACTTTAATTGTGGAATAAGACTCCGCGTGCGCGTCTTTTGACCCCATCGAGGGTTAATACAGTGTTGATTGGCAGATCGGAATGGCGTTAAATGTCACCGACTTACAAGTTTCCGAGCTGTGGCGTTGCAATTGCATTAAACGTATGTGAATGGGTGTGCTCGCCCGCCTTCCGGCGGAAATTAATACTCAAGGAGAGGAATCAATGAAGAGGCTTATCCAGGCATGCATGATTCTGCTGGCGTTTGCGTTTCTTTCAAGTGCGACGTTCGCTGCTGACTCAGGCACCGACGTGTTCAAGGCGAAGTGCGCGTCTTGTCACGGCGCTTCGGGAGCCGGTGATACGGCAATGGGCAAGAGCATGAAGCTGAAAGATCTTGGCTCGGCTGAGGTGCAGGGCCAGTCGGACGCCGACCTCACCAACGTAGTCGCCAACGGCAAGAAGCCCATGCCCGGCTATAAAGGCAAGCTCACCGATGACCAGATTTCGGAGCTGGTGAAATACATTCGAACGCTGAAGAAATAACAGCCCCGCGTAAATGGAGATAAAGAGGCCGCGTTCAGCTTGGACGCGGCCTCTTCTTTCCTGTTGCCCATCAATCTTTATGACGTTCCGTCCCGCTTCTCATTCCGTGAAAAGTTAGTCGACTTCCCCCACTTGGAGCTATTCGAGTTGTATACTTTTGCTCCGGCAAAATTAACAATCAACACTAACCGTAATTCAAAGAAACAGTCCAAATGTTCAAATTTCGTTTCTATCATTTTCCTTTGTATTAGCCCGGCTGCCTGGCCGGTGGTGTTTCCGCAACTC
>JBLNFC010000535.1:0-4818 GCA_050263355.1 Acidobacteriota bacterium | reverse complement strand
AGCAGCTCCGAGAGAAAGTTTCGTGTCTTTCTATGGATGCGGTCACCTTCCAATCGGTCAGCAAGTTCTTCGCACATCGTCCCGCACTATTCAACTGGTTTGGCCGCGAACGAGCAGGCAGGACCCGTGCTCTCGAAGATGTGACATTTTCCGTTGCTGCGGGCCAGATTGCCGTTTTCCTGGGACCAAACGGCAGCGGCAAGACGACCCTGCTCAAACTGGTTTCCACCATGCTCCTGCCGGACTCCGGTCGCGTCCTCGTGAAATCGGCTGACACCCTTAGTGATGCGCAATCGGTTCGGCGACATGTTGGTTTTGCAGTCTCTTCCGAACGATCTTTCTTCCCGCGGCTGTCGGCACGCGAAAACCTTGATTTTTTCGCAGCCCTCGAAGATGTTCCTCGAAGATCACGCCGCGAGATGCTCGAACGAACTCTTGACGCCGTGGGCCTGGCCCAGGAAGCTGACACCCTGGTTATGAAGTTTTCCAGCGGTATGTTTCAACGCCTGGGAATGGCAAGAGCACTGATCAAGAATCCTTCGGTGCTTCTTCTGGACGAGCCCACTCGCAGCATTGATCCTGAATGTGCGCAACATTGCTGGCACATCGTTCGCATCCTGGCACAAAAGGGCACTGCGGTTTTGGTCGCTACGCATAGCTTTGAGGAAGCGGTGCGCCTGGGCGACCAGGTTGCCGTGCTGTTCCACGGAGCGCTGGTTGCGCGCCAGCAGCTTTCCGTCTGCAATGGCGCCGAGGACCTCCGCAGATTTTACTTTCAGACTACGGGCGCGATCTATGACGCGCAGTACGCACTTTCACAAGGTGCCCGATGAGCTTTGCATCCCTTGTCGATAAGAGCTATGTCATTGTTCGCCGCGATCTTCTTAACAGCCTTCGATACAGAGCGGGGTTCTCCATAGGACTTCTGAGCGCCATCTCGGAGATGGCGGCTTTTTACTATCTTGCCCATGCGGTCGGCCCGGGATTCCGGCCCGACGGTGTGGATTATTATCCATTTCTGCTGGTCGGCACGGGCTTTTATACCTTCCTGATCATGGGTATCAATTCCTTTCTTACCACTGTCCAGGAGGCGCAACAAACGGGCACGCTGGAAGTGCTCATGACCACAGCCACGCCCGCGCCTGTCCTCGTCTGCTTGAGCGCAATGTCCTCATTTGCCGGGAAAACTTTAGCCCTCGTCTTTTACCTGGCCGGAGGCCTTCTCCTATTCCGCGTCCCCGTGCACCTTCCGAACTTCGTCGGCTGTATTTCCGTTTTCGTATTATCCGTAGGGATCGCGGTGGCGATCGGGATTGTGGCGGCGGCTGTTCAAATAATCGTGCAGAAGGGCTCTGCCGTAGTCTGGCTGCTCGGATCCGCTGTGTGGTTCCTTACAGGTACGCTCTTTCCGGTTAACGCTCTGCCGAAAATTCTGCAGACTCTCTCATCTTTCATTCCCATGACTCACGCGCTATCGGCCATGAGGCTGGCCTTGCTGCAAGGGGCATCCCTGCAAGCGTTGCGTGGGGAGTTGCTCATTCTTGCCGCCTTTTGCGCGGCGCTTCTGCCGCTCAGCCTGTTACTCTTTGTGTACACTCTCCGCCGCGCACGAATCCACGGCACGCTTTCCTTTTACTGAATAACCAGCCCGCAACAACCAGAGAACCGCATTTAAGCCTTACAAGCGCTGTTGATTTGTTGTACACTGCCGCGCAAGCTCCGATGAAAGTTGGGCCACCTTTAGAACGCCAGTCCTAAATTCAGGATGGTGCTTGCGGTCCTATGACTCAGAACAAGCAGAAGAATGAGCAAGAGAGCGCATGCGAAAGCGGCAACAAGGTAAAGAAACCTTATCAAAAGCCTGCCTTTCGTTGTGAACGTGTCTTTGAAACCATGGCTCTCGCCTGCGGCAAGATCCGGCAGACGGAGGCCCAATGTCGCTTCAACCGCAAGAGTTCGTAGCCAAAGCTATGGCAGTCGTGCTTCACCCATCCGATCAGCTCAAATTCAGCATGTCGGCAGAGTTCCTCCGAGCCATAGGATTTTTACGTTTGAAAGTTGCGGGTCAGAGCATGCTCCCTACCATCTGGCCAGGCGACATTCTTACCATCGAGAGCCGGCGCTCTGGCGAACTCACTGTCGGAGATATAGGCCTTTTCGAGCACCGCGCGCGTTTTTTCATTCATCGCATCCAGCGCTTGCTCATTCTCGATGGCTCGTTGCATTTCGTTACACGTGGAGATAGCGCTTCGCACGATGATCCGCCTTTTCCTGCCGAAAGCCTCTTGGGAAAGGTCGTTCAGATTGAGCACGGGAAGAAGACCTTTGTCCCTGCTCATCATCCCTCGTCCCGTATTCAGTGCCTGGGGTGGATCTTCTGCCATTGCGATCGCGTGCGAAATTTGGCGCTGAGCGTCCACAGCAGGCAATTACGTTTTCAAGAAGCCGAACTCTCCTTCATTCAGGAGTCAACCTAGCAGTGGGTAGGGGCCGAGAATCAGAATGAGCAGCGGGACAGCCGCCCAACCCGGAGTCGTAGTCGACATCGGGAATTTGCCAATATTGTTGCGCAGCGACGATGTACAGCTCCGGGAAATGTTGCAGCGTCGTTATCGGGGATTCCTCGTTTCCGATCGAATGCCAGAGTTTCAATTGCAAATCGAATTGCACGAAGGGCAACAGGAACTGGATGCCGACGCTGACGTTGAGGTACGCAGAAGCGGCGACGGCTGGGCGCTCCGCCGTGGCGACTTTGCCGCTACTTGGGTGAACCAGTCCGGCTGCGGACGAGTTCTTCAATCCCGCAATCCCTACGCGATCGACTCGGTGCTCCGCATCCTCCACAGCCTCCTTCTGGCTTCCCGCGGCGGCTTTCTGCTCCATGCGGCAAGTGCCATTCGCAATGGACGCGCCTTTCTATTTGCCGGAGTCTCCGGAGCGGGCAAGACGACAATTTCCCGACTTGCGCCACCTGATGTAATTCTCCTGACCGACGAGGTGTCGTACATTCGTCGCGAGCCGGGAGGATATCGCGCATGCGGCACGCCTTTTGCTGGAGAGTTGGCCACGAGCGGCGAGAACGTTTCGGCTCCCATTGCGGCGGTTTACCTCTTGGAGAAAGGTGAGCAGAATCGCATTGAGCCCGCTGAACCATCCGAAGGGTTGCGAGCGTTGTTAAGAAATATTCTCTTTTTTGCCCAGGACCAGGAACTCGTTAACTCTGTTTTCCAGTCGGCCTGCGACTTCGCCACAGCGCTTCCTTTGTATCGCCTGACTTTTTCGCCGGAGGACCGGGTTTGGGATTTGATTACCTGAGCGCAACGAGGACCGAATGAGCGAACAATATATTGCGCGGAGCTCATCCATAGCCGCACGCACGATGGGCGCGGAAACGATGGTGATGTCGGCTCTGGACTCCACCTTCTTCACCTTGAATGAGGTGGCCAGTGTCATTTGGGAAGCTGCGGATGGAAAGACTCCTTTGTCCCGCATCATCAGCGAGCGCGTCTGCCGCGATTTCGACGTCGACGCCGATTCCGCCACCCGCGCCACCCTGGCGGTTATTGAGGAACTTGCTAAGCACGGCATCTTGCTCGTTTCCGAACAGCCTATCACCACGCCGGTCGCGGGAGCCGAGCCTACTGCATGAGCTTGATCGTAGAGATGAACCAGAAGGCGATGGATCTTGGCATTCCCCTCAGCGTTCATTTCGACATCACCTACCGGTGCAATGAGCGCTGCGTACACTGCTATCTCGACCACGACGATCTGGGGGAGATGACAACCGCCGAGATCGAGGACGTGCTCGATCAACTCGCCGACGCCGGCGTTTTTTTTCTCGCGTTGAGTGGCGGCGAGGTGCTCATGCGCCGCGATTTTTTCGACATAGTGGAGCACGCCCGGCGCCGCCTATTCAATGTAAAGATCAAAACCAATGGCGTGATGATCCGTGAGCCTGAGGCGCGCCGCTTGCGCCAGCTTGGCGTCGAGCAGGTACAGATCAGCGTGTATTCCCATCGCCCGGAGGTTCACGACGGCATTACAAAATTGCCAGGATCGCTCCGACGCACCATCGAGGCAATTCGCTTTCTGAAATTGCAGGGACTCAAAGTGAGTATGGCAAACGTCCTGATGACCGCCAATCTGTTCGATAACCAGGGAATGATGTCATTAGCTAAAGACTTAGGCGTTTCCTATACCTTGGATCCGACCATCACGCCCAAGATCGACGGCAACACCGCCGTCCTCGCTCTGCGTGCGCCCGCCGCTGAGTTGCGTCGCGTTTTCCAGAACGAAGAACTGGTTGGCAACGTTGCTGAATTTTGTGCTCCACCCGCAGCTCCGGACGAAGACGTAATGGACGGATATCCCTGCAGTGCGGGCCACACCTCCTGTTACATCTCGCCTTACGGCGATGTTTTTCCCTGCGTGCAATTCCCGTTGCCCAGCGGAAATCTTCGTCGCGAAAAGTTTGTGGAGATTTGGCGGCATTCGTCTGCCCTCAAGGAAGTCCGCTCCATTCGAGCCCGCGACCTGACTACCTGTTCGGCGTGCTCCCATGTCGGAAGCTGCTCCCGCTGCCCCGGTCTTGCTTACATGGAAGGCAACATGCGAGGGCCATCTTCCGCCGATTGCGAGAAATCCTTCCAGCGTACCGGGATTCCCTCAGCTAACATGCTGCAACAAGGGGGGATAGTTGATCGCGCGCTGGTGCAGATCCAGCCCCTTTCGCGCACCAATTAGACGCAATTCAGGTTCTTAAATCTCGATAATCGCGCGTTTTTGTACCCACCGGTCGATTACTAAGGTGACGCGCCT
>JBLNFC010000534.1:0-3719 GCA_050263355.1 Acidobacteriota bacterium | reverse complement strand
AATCAGTGGTCAGCATTCAGCACGCCTCATGCCGAGTACCAGGTACGCAGTACCCAGGTACTCCCCTGAATGCAGAGTGCTGATTGGAACTCAGTGTTCTTCGGAAACGTAACGACGAGTCTAGGCCGGCATTTGCACGACCACCTTGCCGGGTTTCGTGATCACAGCCTGACAACCGAGACGGGAGTTTAACTGAAGGTCGGCGGCCATGTCCAAACGATCGGCTTCATCATCATCCATTTCAGAAAGGTTCTCGGCGCCTTCTTTCACCCACACGTGGCACGTTGTACAGGCGCAGTTGCCGCCGCACGCGTGATCAAGGCGCACGCCATTGTTAAGCGCCACATCCAGAATTGACTCTTCCTTGCCATGATCTTTATAAGGCAGTTTGCCGTGCTCAAACGTAACGGTCTTGCCTTCGGGAAGGAAAGTAAGCTGAACCGTATTTTCGCCGGGAGCGTCTACGGTTGCAGTACCTGCGGATTGTGTTTTCTCGTCGCCCATAATTCCTTCAATCCAGGTATGCGGTTCGGTCTCATGTCTTTGGCATCTCAGCCTGAGAGCTAAGACCGAATCGAACCCGATGCAAGCCTTTGCGTCTTATGCTCTACTCAAAATCTGCTTTCGCCACGGGATGCGGAGCCGCCGGACCTTCGCCTACATCGGCCGTGTCCATCGACTTGCCTTTCAGTACGGAGGTGACCGCAGTGTCCATCATCAGCTCGGCGAGTCGCGTAGTGCCCTGGTTCAACGCATCGATCGCCTTCCGAATGCCTTGATAATCATCGCCCTTCATTACCGTGCGAAGTGCGGCTTCCAGTTTGTCGATCTGCTTACGCTCATTACTCGTGAGCTGGTGCCATCCAGGGTTGTCGCGACCTTTGCCCAGCGCCGTAAGAATCGTATTCGCCTCGTTACGCGCTTCGATCAGCTGCCGTTGACGAAAATCTTCCTCGGCGTAGTCGAAGGAATCAAGAATCATGCCCTCGACCTGCTCGTCCGTCAGGCCGTAGCTGGGCTGCACCGAAATTTCGGCTTCCTTGCCGCTGCGCTGTTCACGGGCGGTAACGTGCAAGATGCCATTGGCATCAATCATGAATCTGACTTCGACGCGGGGCAGTCCCGCTGGCATCGGCGGAATGCCCTTCAGGTCAAAGCGGGCCAGCGAGCGGCCGTCTTTCGCCAACTCTCGTTCGCCTTGCAACACGTGAATCGCCACATTGCTCTGTCCGTCCACTTGCGTGGTGTAGTGCTGGGTGGCAGACGCCGGAATTGTTGAATTCCGAAGAATGATCTTGTCCGTGACTCCGCCCGCTACTTCAATGCCCAGGGAAAGAGGTGTGACATCCAGCAGAAGCATGTTCTCGGTCGCGTCGGAACCACCACCAAGAATGTTGGCTTGCACAGCCGCGCCGAGTGCAACCACCTCATCGGGATTAAGGTCGGTGTGCGGTTTACGTTGGAACAACTGTTCAACCAGGGCGCGTACTCTCGGAATCCGCGTTGAGCCCCCGACAAGCACGACTTCATCGATCTGCTCCGGCTTCTTACCGGCATCTTTCAGCGCTTGCTTTACGGGACCCACGGTGCGATCAATAATCGGCGTTATGAGTTCCTCAAATTGCTCGCGCGTGATTTCGCGCTGGTAGCGACGACCGTCAGGCAGGCTCACATCCAACGTTGTGGATGGCTGCGTAGAAAGCGCGATCTTAGCCTCAATAACTGCCTTGCGAATCGCCTGCACTACTTCGCCCTTTCGGCGAAGGTCCAGACCCATGTCGCCGCGGATGTCGTCGAGCGCAATCGTGATCAGCAGGTTATCGATGTCGTCCCCACCCAGATGCGTGTCGCCGTTTGTCGATATGACTTCAAAGATGCCGTCGTGCAGGTTGAGAACCGAGATATCGAACGTGCCGCCGCCCAGATCGTATACGGCCACGGTCCCGTTCTGCTTCTTATCAAGGCCGTAGGCTAGCGAGGCCGCGGTTGGCTCGTTCACAAGCCGAAGCACCTCTAGACCTGCGATCCGTCCTGCATCCTTCGTCGCCTGACGCTGTGCATCGTTGAAATACGCTGGCACAGTAATTACGGCTTTGCTGACGCTCCCGCCGAAGTAGCGCTCGGCGTTGCGCTTCAGTTGGCGCAGTATGAACGCGGAGATCTCGGGTGGAGTAAAGGTCTTATTCCCCAGCTTGATGCGGAGAACCTCGCCGGGCTGAAGATCTTCCGCTAAGCGGAATGGAAAGAAACGCAATTCGTCCTGGACATCGTCGACGCCACGTCCCATCAAGCGCTTGATCGAATACACAGCGCGTTCGGGGGTCTCAATCAAGTACTTGCGAGCCGCATTCCCAACGATGATCTGATCTTTCTGATCCAAGGCGACAACGGAGGGCACAAGGTTGAGGCCATCTTCGCCTGGGATAATGACCGGCGTATCCCCTTGCATATGCGCCACCAGCGAGTTGGTGGTGCCCAGATCGATGCCGACAATGCGTTCAGACGCCATAAATAAAACTGCAGATTTGAGATCGCAGATTGCGATGCACTTCTCAACTTTCGAAAATCAACAAGTTATCAACTGGTAAGTCGTTCGATTCCGCAATCTCAACTCTCCAGTGCTTCGTTAACATCTCGAACCAGGTTCCTGATGTAATTCCGCCGATTTAGCAGATCAAGCATCTTGCTTAGAATCCGGCGGCGATCTTCTTCAGCGCCTGAATCGACTGCGGCATCCCACTGCTTCCAGTAAGACTTCAGCTCATCAAGCAGTGCCTCGAACTTCCCTTCCAGTTCAAGTTTGTGCTTTCCCAACTCCTCCAGGAGCGCAGGGTCGTCTTCACCGACCTGCTTTTGCATGCGGAGCTCCTGCAGCTGCATATTGAGGTCAAAAACTTCTTCCAGCAGGTCCGGTGGTACGACCTGCTTCTTGACCTCGCCCGTCGTCCGTGCCTTTTCCGTTGCCGCCTTTGATTGTTCCTCGAGTTCGATTCCCTCAAGACGCAGCAGGTACTGAGTACGCCTAATGGGGTCCTTCAGCGTCCGGTAGGCATCATTGAGCTGCGAACTCTGCTCCAGGCTCCACTGCTGCTCTTGGGTCTGCGCTCGCGCGTAGAGGTCGGGATGCAACTTCCGGCTAAGGTCATAAAACTCACGTTCGAGCTGGGCGGTGTCGATGTTCAGCTTTCTAGGAAAACCGAAGAACGTAAAGTAATCGACTGGCACCGGCGGCTGCACTTTGCCGCAGGCGCTGCAGAAGTGCACTTCGCGCATCGTGCCGCAGGACCAGCACGCCGACGTCGCTTCTCCCGGCATGATCAGGCTCGACTTTGACTCTGGTATGGCCATAAACAGTTTCACCACGGACGCTCAACCTTGCTTCGCCCGTTTGCGCTGGCCCGGGCCGAAGGTGGCGCCGTGGTGCCGGTCTCTCGTAAAAGGGGCAGAAAGCCCGCTCATCCGTAAAAACTAAGCCGAGAACGAAGTCCCGCAACCACAAGACTTCGTCGAATTCGGGTTCACAAAGACGAAGCCCTGCTGCATCAAAGTTTCCTGGTAGTCCAGCGTCATACCATGTAGGTAGATGAAGGACTTAGGATCCACAAAGACACGTACATCGCCGTACTGGAAGATGCGATCGCGCTCCCGGGGCTGGGTGTCAAACCGGATGTTGTAACTTAGTCCGGAGCAACCGCCTCCCTGTACGCCCAAACGCAAGC
>JBLNFC010000533.1:0-3141 GCA_050263355.1 Acidobacteriota bacterium | reverse complement strand
CAAAAATCTGGGCGTTCTACCAGTAGCTGAAATTTAGCTTGTCGAGATAAACGCTGTAGTCCTGCTGCGACACGTTGCCGTCCATTTGGTAATTGAGCGTAATGCCGTGCCAATTTGTGGGCGTCGGGCTCTCGTAGTAGTTCAAATTCGCCGTGTATCCGTTGAGCGTGATTGACTGAAATAGCAAGTGGTCATCGGATGTGCGCTTTGCCTTCAGGACGAGGTGGTTCCAGGCGTTGTTGTTCGGGTGACACGGAACCCCGGTAGCATGCCATTTGGCTCCCTGGTTATCCCAAATATCCCATTCGTGACCGCCGGCAATTCGGCATTCGTGCCCCCAAATATAAGATTTTCCGTTCACAAAGAGATTGATGTCGAACTCCAGTGCTTGTGATACAGGCAGGTCTGCGCCAAAGAAGTAGACGTCGTATACGAAATTATGCGTTCCCGCAGCTATCGAGTGATCGGAATCAGGCTTCCCATGGGAAGAAAAGTCCCCAACAAGGTGGTTGTTCCACAAGACGTCAGTATATTTACTCGTCCCGCCAATACTGAATTTGGCAGCAGAACCACTGATCGAAGGTGAACTGACATTCTGTCCCATCGACCATGTGGTGCCTGGCCCGCTCGGCTTGCACGACGCACAGATGCCCCAGGATGGCGGAAGCAGCGCGTACCCCGTCCAGCCGCCACCTTTTTGAACGTCCGTCAGCGTTGTTCCTGGATAGGAAACAGCGGTATTACTCGCAGCCATTGTGCCTTGCACCGTGATACGGATGGGCGTTTTCGATGCGCCGCCACAGCCATCCCATGCTTGCACAACTGTGTCATATGTTCCGGGATTCAGCGGCACGTCAGCGTTGAGCGTCGCGCCGTTGCTCTGATGGGCAAGAATACCAGGCGCCGTGTAAACGCCCATGGAAACCACTCCCTTTGGGCAGTTCGATTTAGCAGTTGCGTTATAAGTGACCAGGGTGGGTACTACGCTGTTGTTCGAAGGCGTCGTGACCGTTACACCTTGTCGCACAGGAGTTGTCGTAGGAGCGGGCGGCGTCGGAGCTGAATTCGGAGTCGCTGCGAACGGGCTAGTTCCTCCGCCTCCACAACCTACCAAGGTCGCCGTCAGGAAAATGGGCACACAAATTTTTATCACGTAACAATACTCCAGCAATGAATTGATCGCGCAGGATGGCGACTAGCGAAGTTGTCGAAATGCTAAGGACTGATCAACTTACACGCAAGCAGAACTGCGGTAAATTCTAGGCAGAGGCGCTAAGAAGCAATGTCTTGCAAGAAACCAACCAGCAATGTTAGCCAATCTATTATTCCTTCTGTTTGTCTGCAACCAGCAGTGGTCAGCTCTTGTTCTTGCTCAGCCGCTGCGCCAAAGCTTGTAGCGTGTGTTGCGTTTCAGGCCTCCACCAACTCGCGATGACACGTTCCAGCTCAGGTTCAAGATTGGTCTGAAAAAGCGCCGTTAGATCTAGACGGGCCTCGCGCCGCGTCCCCAGCATTGCTTCTTGAGGTAAGTCGAGAAGTTTTTGGCACCATTGCAAAGCGCGACCTGCAACTTGCGCGGGCGGAGCGAGGTCGTCCACTAGACCAATGCGAAGTGCCTCTTCGGCAAAGATCAGTTCACCGGAGACCGCCAACTGTTCAGACTTCCCCGGGCCAATTAACCGGCGAAATGCAGCCATAAGAATCGGAGGCAACTCAATCCCGACCTGCACCTCGTTGAGCCCGATTCGATATTCACCTTCCGCCATGACCCGCCAATCGCAGAACAGAGCTAGTACTGTTCCACCCGCGGGTGCATGGCCGGTAATTGCTGCGGCAATCGGAATGGGCGATTGGGCAATGGCTCCTAAAAGTGCGTAGAACTCATGCCAGAGATCAGCTATTCTCGAACGATCGAGAGTAAGCAGTAAAGGAACATCGAGGCCGCCGGAAAATCTGCCCGGGCTGCCCGACAAGACAAGCGCGCGTACTCCGTCCTGAGCAGCCAGCTTGAGTGCCTGATGCAAGCTGCGGATTAACTCGTTAGACAGCGCATTCACCGGCGGGCGATTTAGTCGTAACTCCCGCACAGCAGCACCGTGATTAATCGTATCTATCATGCAATCGCGGGGGTCTTCGTAACAGTGCTCCCTGGCAAGAGTACGCAAGACGCACCTTTGCAAGGGTGGCCATCAATAGCTGTCCGGAAGCGGAGCTCCGTACCTAGCGCTTCAAATACATCCAAGCGGCGAGCACCAACAGCACGACCGCGACGATCCAAAGCGACGAATCGCTCATTCCTGTTTTTTTAGACATGGCGGCATTTTAAGGCGACACGGGTCTGGAGAGTAGTACAAGGTACTGCTGTTGTAAACAGGCATGCTGCGCGATGACCTCTAACTTTTCTGCTCCGCAACACTCCACACCCTGCGTGAACACTTAAGATACAATCCCCGAACCGGGAACTTCCCCTTAACCCACTACGTAATACGCTGGGAAATTCAGTCGCCGTGCGCGAAACGAGGTCTGGATGGAACTTCACATTGAGAACCTCTCGAAGCGTTACCCCAATGGCACACAGGCACTACAGAACGTTTCCCTCAATATCCCTCTAGGAATGTTTGGTCTCCTGGGGCCCAATGGCGCAGCCAAGTCTACGCTAATGCGAACCCTCGCAACTCTGCAGGAGGCGGACAGCGGGAAGGCGACTCTCGGTTCAATTGATGTCCTCAAGCAAAAAGATGAAGTTCGGCGAGTGCTGGGCTATCTGCCACAGGAGTTTGGGCTTTATCCCAAGATTTCTGCCCAGGATATGCTCAATCATTTTGCGGCACTCAAGGGAATTCAGAATGCAAGCGAGCGCGACGAAACCGTCAGGGCGCTGCTTGAGCAAACGAATTTGTACGAGCATCGCCGCAAGCCTCTGGGCAGTGTTTCTGGCGGCATGAAGCAGCGATTCGGCATTGCCCAGGCGCTACTGGGAAATCCGCGTCTCATTATTGTCGATGAGCCCACCGCCGGCCTCGATCCCGAGGAGCGGGTCAGATTTCACAATCTGCTGAGCGCGATCGGCGAGAACATCATTGTCATTCTTTCAACCCATATTGTTTCCGATGTGAGCGATCTTTGCCGCAATATGGCGAT
>JBLNFC010000532.1:0-3149 GCA_050263355.1 Acidobacteriota bacterium | reverse complement strand
CCGTGATGCGGCGCGAGGAGTCGCTCCCCACCTCTTCATCGGAGACAAGCAGCACGGTTACAGCGCGCGGCAGGGTACCATCCTGGTCTCGAAGTGCATCGAGCGCGTGCAGCATGAAGGCAATTCCTGCCTTCATGTCGAGGGCACCGGGGCCCCAGAGCCGGCCATCAGTGATGCGACAGGGCATAGAGGCCAGTGTCCCGAGCGGGTAAACCGTATCGATGTGGCCCAGCAGCAGCACCGGCTTGCGGCGATCGCGTCCAGAGAAATCCACTTGAAGGTGATCGCCAAAATCAACCGTCCGGTGAAACTTGCTATGTCCACCTAGCGCTTCGAATTTGCTGGCGAGCCAACGACCAAGTTTGTCCACAGCTGCTTTGTTATCGCTGGGTGATTCCATTTCCACCATTTGGCGAATCGTCTCGACGATAAGAGACTGTCGCGATTGAAAATGTTCCAGGCGTGCGGACTGGGGTTGGGGTTGCGGTTGCGTTTTGGCTCGCGTGGGCTTGCCAGCGATGCCTGGCTTTCTAGTCTTTGCTTTTTTCATTGAAGGCCTGAGCTGGAATCGCAGACTGCTGTTTGGATCAACGACTCTCGTGAACAGCGGAAGAGGTCGGGCAGCGTTGCCACCGCATCATACAGTATAATCTTCGCCTCATCTGGTTACCGCATGTCCGATACCGCATCATCAACGACTGAGGTTCTGCAAGCGCCCAAGACGATCCTGGACATCAACGATATCCAGCGCATCCTTCCACATCGTTACCCTTTTCTGCTGATTGATCGAGTGGTGGAACTCGAGCGCAGGCAGCGCATCGTCGCGATCAAGAACGTTTCGATTAACGAGCCGTTCTTTGCCGGGCATTTTCCTAACATGCCCATTATGCCGGGTGTGCTGATTGTGGAGGCGATCGCACAAGCCGGTGGTGCTTTGCTGCTAACCGAAGTTGAGGATCGTGACGACAAGCTCATGGTCTTCACCGGTATTGAACGCGCCCGCTTCCGGCGACCCGTTATGCCCGGAGATCAATTGCGAATTGAGGTGGAGGTCAAAGCCTGGCGCGGCACTGCAGTTCGTATGGAGGGCAAAGTTTTCGTCGGGGAAAAGCGCGTGGCGGAAGCTACGGTGACGTGTCAACTTGTGCCGCGATCGCGTACGCAGCAGACGTCCAGCGAAGATTCGCCAAGTTAGCTGGCGCCGAGTTCACATAGCTCAAGTTTTGCAACGAATGCCGATCCATCCAACTGCCATTGTTGACGCAGGCGCCAAGATTCCTTCGTCGTGCTCCATTGGGCCGCATTGCATTATCGGGGCGGACGTGGAGCTTGGAGCCGATTGCGAACTGGTTTCGAACGTGATCATCGAAGGTCCGACGGTGATCGGTTCTGCTAATCGGTTCTTCCCATTTTGCTCGATCGGCTTAGGTCCGCAAGACCTCTCCTACAGGGGCGAGCCGACCAGACTCGAAATTGGAGATCACAATACGATCCGCGAATTCGTCACTATTAATCGCGGTACCGTGAAGGGCAAAGCATTAACTCGGATCGGAAATCACTCGCTCATAATGGCTTACGCTCACGTCGCACACGATTGCTTTATCGGGAACCACGTGATTTTGGCGAACGCAGCCACACTCGGTGGACATGTAACCGTTGAAGAATGGGCGGTGGTTGGAGCCCTATGCCCGGTACATCAGTTTGTGCGCATTGGCGCACACTCTTATATTGGAGGGGGAACCACGATCACCAAGGATGTGCTGCCATTCTCGAAAACAGTTACGGCGCGAGACACGCACGCCTATGGCTTAAACGCAATCGGCTTGGAGCGACGCGGCTATACCAAAGACCGCATAGCCAAGATTCATCATGCCTTCAAGACGCTACTCGCGTCCAAACTGAATACGACGCAAGCCATCGCGAAGCTGAAGTCTGAGCCGGATCGCGGCGAAGACGTCGATATGCTGGTCCGGTTTATAGAGGAGTCGGAAAGAGGAGTAATTAAGTAGGGAACCAGATAGCCTTCCCAGTTTTCAGCTACAACTTCGGTTGTTCTTCAGCATCACTGAACCGGGCGGTGATAGTGAGTACTGAAAAACAAAAACTCGGGCTCATCGCTGGGAACGGGCGCTTCCCTTTCCTGGTCCTGGATGCTGCCCGGGCGCAAGGAATGGAAGTCGTCGTGGCCGCCATCAAAGAGGAAACGTTTCCGGAGATTGAGTCGCATGGGGCAACATCTGTGCACTGGATGTCATTGGGCGAACTGTCAAAACTGATCGAAACCTTCAAAAAAGAGGGCGTTGACCGGGCCGTTATGGCTGGACAGGTCAAACACAAGCAAATCTTTTCCAGCATCCGGCCCGATTGGCGGCTGGCAAAGCTGCTATTTGCGCTGCGAACACGCAATACGGACGCTTTGCTCGGAGCAGTCGCCAAGGTGCTGGCCGATGAAGGGATCGTGCTGGAGAACTCAACATCGTTGCTGGAGCCGCTTTTAGCTAAGCATGGAGTTCTAACCAGGCGCGCCCCTGACGAACAGGAAGAGAAGAACATCACCTACGGACGTGATGTGGCACGCCGGCTCGGCGAATTCGATATTGGGCAAACCGTAGTGGTTGCCGAATGCGCCTGTGTTGCTGTTGAGGCGATGGAAGGCACCGACGCAACGATCGAGCGAGCGGGCAGGGTCATGAGTTCTCTGGAATCGCTCGCATCTACACTGAGCCGCTGCCTCACCGTGGTCAAAGTTGCGAAGCCTGATCAGGACATGCGTTTTGATGTTCCTGTTGTTGGAATAAAAACGATAGAGGTGATGCACAAAGCCGGCGCAACGTGTTTAGCAATCGACTCGGGGAAGTGCCTGTTGCTCGACGGCGCAGCAGTTATTGAAGCAGCGGATGCAGCCAGCATCAGCATCGTGGCACACTGAGGTTGTGCACGACCATATAGAAAGGCAGACGCAACAATGTCCCAAACATCGCGGTTAGCAGACCAGATCAGGCGCTCTTATTACGGAGAAGCCTGGCATGGCGATTCTATCCAGGAGATTCTGACCGGAGTCAACGCTGAGATGGCGGCGGCTCATCCTTTGAAGAATGCTCACAGCATCTGGGAACTGGTCTTGCATATTGCGGCATGGGATGATGCCG
>JBLNFC010000531.1:0-2755 GCA_050263355.1 Acidobacteriota bacterium | reverse complement strand
CGCATGGTTTCCAACTCTGCCTGGTAAAAATTGTCGCCATTCTCAATCACCTGGATTTGATTGTTCCGCGTGACCTTTGAATTCACCAATGGTTCCAACTCATTTAAGAAGGTCTGTGTCTGAATCGCGACTGCGGGAGGTGGCGAGAGGGAATATTCCAAGCCCGGAGCGAAGAGGCCGATAAGGATCAAGCTAACTATCGCCATGATCGATATAACGGCGATTATACGGAAGGTTCTGTGGCGCTCGAATTCCTGTGCTAATAAGCTGCCTTCCGGCAGTTTCTTGCGTCTCTGCACCGTTTTGAGCTGCGTCGGCAAAGTATGCCTCTCTGGTTGGCAACTCTGATGCAGATTGTTTTGCCAAGGATGGCGAAGTACAACATGGCATTGCAAGGCGGGACTTCACTTCTTGTGTCTGGCCACTTCAATAGACGCTTGGCTCTGGCAGGGCCGTGCTCGGTAACCGAGCCAGCTCAGGAGGCCATCGTTGCACTGAGTCAAGGCAATAAGGCTAACCAGTGCTTTGCGAGCAATACGGAGGTGAATGCAACCACCTGCGGGCCGAAGTTGAGAAGAAGCGCTGAAGAGATCAAGAACGCACATTCGAGCCGCAAAAATGGCGAGCAGGAAGCGCGGAAATTCATTTCGAAAGCAGAAGCAGTGACCACAAATACGTCTAGTTAGGAACATTTTCATGCTCAGCACGTCGCTGTCGCTGTGAATTGACGAATCGTCCTTCCAACCGTTAAAGGCCGGCGCGCAAAGCGATTCAATGGCTGCAAATAGATAACATCGGTCAGCATCCAGCCGATGGATTCATTTCCATTCGGTCAAGGTTTTTAGAAATGCGTCCAAACCCGCCCTGACCACTGTTCACCCCCTAAACCCATTGCGTTCAGATGTGGTTTC
Organism: Acidobacteriota bacterium; assembly: GCA_050263355.1. GTDB lineage: Bacteria > Acidobacteriota > Terriglobia > Terriglobales > Acidobacteriaceae > Gp1-AA122. The sequence continues at coordinate 1,844 of JBLNFC010000531.1, read as the reverse complement.
GGTTTCGCTCGTACGCGAGCGTTTCCACGATGGTGACGAGGTCGGAACGGTGATCTAGGAGACTAAGCAGATTGATTCGCTCTGGTGAAACTGAAGCAGCCTCGGACGGCAGGTACCCGATGCTTCGATTCTTTCCTGATGACTTTGCGAGGTAAAGAGCCGAATCCGCAAGCTCAATGACTTCTTCGGCACAGATCGCCTCGAAAGCGCCGGTGCACCAAGGGTAAGGCGCCCATCCGATAGAACAACTTTTGTGCAACTTCAGCCCATTACTCAGAATAAACGGGTCGCTATATATGACGTCCAATATCCGTTCACAAAACACTGCAATTCCGGCAGGATCTGCCGAGCGACTCATGATCAAGAATTCTTTTCTCCACCCCACCGAACCAGTACATCGGACTTCCGCACGAGTTTTGAAAGGCGCTCTGCAAGCTTCTGCAGCAACTCGTCTCCCAGTTTATGGCCGTGTTCGTCATTGACCCTTTTGAAATAGTCGACATCAACCATGATAAAAACGAGAACGCGACAGTCCTGAGACAATTCCTCCTGTCGTTGGTAGCCTCGTAATACTAGGCTGGCTTCTGCGGCGAGCGTCTCCTCCAAGTACCGACGGTTCCACGTTCCAGTCAAAGAATCTGTGAAGGATATCTGCTGGAGCTCAATGTTCTTCCTTTGCAGCTCCTTACTGTGCCACTTCAACGACTGCTCCTTATGCTCCAGATCTTCCTTCAGTCGAGACATCTCCTCGAAATTTTTGTGCGATGCCCGGAGTAGCGCGATGAGTTCTTCATCAAGCAAGTGTTGTTGCACGAAAACTAAGATACCCATCGACAGCATGATTCCAACCGTCAACCAAAGGCGATAGGTGCGAACAGATTGCGGTGCTTGTCCCGAGAATGCCGCCCAAGGGATCATTAGGGGCATAGAGAAGACCGTGGCGATCGCGAGACGCGCTCCCCAAACACTTCTCTTGCCGAAGATTGTTTTTGTCGATGCATGGCCTGGCAGTGCCTTGCGGCCGACCAGCCCTGCGATTAGGAACCAGGCCATTGCAGCCACGAGGGGGACATCATATAAACTGCCTGTATAGTAAAGATGAAAGTCAATGGCGACACTGGCCGCGATGGAACTGGCAGCGTATAACGCCCCAGCCCCAAAGAATTGCGCGTAGACGCCTCTCCAGGTTCCAGTGCTGCGTCTCCATGCCGAGGCTACACAAAAAAGAAAGACAATGTGTTCCGACAAGTACAGTACATCGAAGCTGCGACCATAGAGTGCCTCCTTCGGGTATGTGTATTGCCACGGTATGACGGCAAAAAGAAATAGGTAGAGCCACCAAATGAAGAGTAGCAACAAATCGAGAGATCCCAGACGAGCCGAGTACTCATCCTGCTGACGATGGGGCTGCACGGCTAGCGCACCCATCATGGGAACTATGTGCAGGAATAGGACCACATCGCCTACAAATGGATTGGGAATTTCTCGTCGTAAGAAGACTTCGATGTAAGTCCACCAAAGCTGCGCGCTCAGCCACATCGCGAACCCTACGGTCATCAAAAGCCAAAACAGCTTTGTCCGCCCTTGCCATCTACTCACGTTCGAACTTACTGAAATGGTGATTGCTAACAGAAAAATGCACTGAGTGAGATCACCAAAAGCGGTTAACTTGAAACCGCGGGGGCAGGAATAGACATACCGATACTTGAACGCATACGAGCAGGAATGCGATCGCAATCCACTTCTTCGTATATGAAATCAGGCGGAAGTCCAAGTTTCAATTGTAGGATTACGTTTTGATGGGTGAACGTTACCAAGGTAATGCGATCACGGTTTCCGCCTCT
>JBLNFC010000530.1:0-7976 GCA_050263355.1 Acidobacteriota bacterium | reverse complement strand
ATCCGAGACGCTCCGCCAGCGTCTGCGAACTCGCAGCCGGGAAGATCGACAGAAGAAAGCAAGCGAGCAAGAGATGCACGTTAAAGGCGGAGAACATTGCCGACCAGTAAACCACAAGGCTAGAAACGATGTCATCCAGTAGCAAGAGATTACGGCGCAAAAATCGCTAGCACTCGGTCAGGAGGCGGACGCATCGGCTCTCTTGGACAATCCGGCGGCCTCGCTGGTGCGCGGGACGACCGTTTTGGCGATCATCAGACAAGGGGTGAGCAGCAGAGTGCTCAGCGCCTGCATCCAAGAGCCAGATGTTGAGAAAAAACCATGCTGCCCAGCTATTGCGTGCGGGGTTGCCGCCCAGTGAGATCGCGCGGCAGATGGGCACGAGTCCAGCGGCCGTACTGCAGTACCTGTGCCTGAAGATCGGGGAAGGTGAACTGCGCCGCTCCGACATAGCCTTTTCTCTGGGGCCTGAATTGCGCTCCGCTATCGAAGACAGCATCAGCAAGACCGGTTCTCTGAATGCGTCCGTCATCGCCCGTGAGTTGCGTAGCCGGGGAGTTGAAGCTGACAGGCACGATATCGCAGTCTACATCCAGTATCGTCACGCCCGCGTGGTCTTAGGCGACATGTACGAATTGTTACGTGCGGTCGAGATGAGGATGCATACCTTTGCGAAGCAGGCATTCATCCTCGAATACGGCGAAGAGCATTGGTGGCGAAGCGGGGTGCCGGAAACCATTCGCGCCGAGTGCGCAGCTCTGCGGGAAAAGGATCCCGAGCCCGCAGCTGAACCCTACTGTTACACGCACGTGATGAGCCTGCGAGAGATTCTCGACAAGCGCTGGCCAGTGCTGAGCAAGTATATGCCGCCCGACCTGGTGAAGAAGAAGAAGGACCTGCTGGAGCGGCTTCTACGCCTGAATCGGATTCGAAACGGAGTCATGCACCCGGTGCGAAATTCCGCATTCACGGAAGAGGACTTTGAGTTTGTGCGCAATCTGGAGTCGGACCTGGCGGACCTTCAAGCTCACCTGCGAGAAGAGTGTCAGGGTGTCACTCCAGAGCAGGCGGAAGCGCAACCGGAACTTCCAGCAACGGAATTGGTGACAAAGCTATCGGGTACCGATGACCTGCCGGAAATTGACGCCCCGGCGGAAGAAGAAGCGGTCGGTGAGTTTATTCCGAGCACGAAGACCAATTAGGAAGAGCGCGTGGTCAGTGTCGGTCCAAGGCACACGCGAGTTCAATCAGCGTTATGCGCTGAAGCTCTGATCAGCCGCCGCCCGTGATGCCGAGAATCTCCTCTTCCGCAAGGCGCCAGTCCTCGTCGGCATGCCCGTCCTTGCATCCGCCTGCAACATAAAGTTCATACGCTCGCTGCCGAATGCGCTGTTCGAGTTCTGCTGAGTTAGGCTTTTCTGCCTGGCTGCCGGCCGGGGAACGATCTGCGGATTGCGGCCCTCGCTGCTTCTGGTCGAGTTCTGCCCGCTGAGAAGCTCTGTTGTGCATGTTCCGCTCCCTTTTCCAACGTTTCAAAAGTGTGGCCCCGTATTCCCGAACGGATCAAGGGTAGTAGTTGCGCAGGTGGTGCTCAAATCAGGCGAAAACGGTAGGGAATAGCGCCTGAAAGACCTGCATTCGGTGCTGCTCGCCAGCAGCAATCTGAATCTGGCTGCTTGATGCTACTGGGCATCATGGAGCCAACCTGCATGGGTCAGATTCATCCAACTGCCGGGGAAGGAAGGATTGGCATGAGCGACGGAATTACCCTCGCAGATCAGGATGTAGTGTCACTGGACAAGATTGCTGACGGGCTAATCGGCCTCCGTATTTTGCTGGTCAATGTGTATGCCGTCTCCAATGGTTCGGACTGGGTATTGGTCGATGCAGGCTTATATCTCTCAGCCGGCAGGATACGCCGCTGGGCTCAAGCGCATTTTGGTGATAGGAAGCCGGCGGCCATTGTGCTTACGCATGGACACTTCGACCATGTGGGGGCCCTCAAAGATTTGCTGGATGAATGGGACGTGCCCGTGTTCGCTCATGAGCCAGAGATGCCGTATCTTCAGGGGCGGCTTTCGTATCCGGCTCCGCGGGCCGCTGCAGGAGGCGGGTTGATGTCGGTGCTGGCTCCGTTCTATCCGCGAGGTCCGATCGACCTGGGGAATCGTGTGCAGACTCTGCCTGCCGACGGCGCTGTTCCTGCTCTATCGGGTTGGCGGTGGGTTCATACTCCGGGACACACCGCGGGCCATATCTCACTGTTCCGGGATTCGGATCAGACACTCGTGGTGGGCGATGCGTTCTGCACTACCAAACAGGAATCAGCGCTGGCGATTGCGACTCAGAAGGCTGAGCTGCACGGGCCACCTGCCTATTACACCAGCGACTGGGATGCGGCAAAGCGTTCGGTTGAGTTGCTGGCCAATCTTCGTCCGCGAGTTGTTGCCCCCGGACATGGATTGCCAATGGCGGGAGTAGACGTTGCCGATGCGCTGCAAACGCTGGCACGAGATTTCGACCAGGTGGCACGTCCGCACAGCGAAGATCGAGCGGCATAATCCGGGCAGAAGCAATAAGTACTAATGTGCTGCGGAACCTCTATGCGGCGTCGCGTGGAATGGTCTTTACCTTCTTGAACCGGAGATACGTGTAGGCCAAGTACTGGGTGAGATCGGCCCAGAGCTCATGTTCCCGGTCATGAGGATCGATCCCGGCTTCCGCCATAGTCACCATGCGTCTTTCCCAGGAGCGCCTTTCTTCGGCGGACACTGTGTCAGGATCGCGCCAACTTAGCGATTCAGGGCAACCGACGACCTTGTGCTCGGGGACGACTCTGCCATCCTCGAGGAAGAAATCTCTCCAGACCAAACCAGCTCTGACTACCTTGAGATTGCCTTCCTTCAAGCTGTCATTGACTTTGAAGGACAACCTCTGACCCCGTGGTGGAGGCCAACTGCTCTGGCCAGATGGGGGATCGGATTTGAGACTCATGTAATGGTATAGGTACTGCCTGAAGTACTACGAATTCTCTTTGCCGCCAGGATCTCCGCCCACCACGCGCAAGCCTTTGCCAGGTGTCCGGGTCCAGGCACTGCGAGCGAGGACGCGTTCGGCAGCTTCCTCGACCATAGTCATGAAAGAAGGTGCCTCGCTCCTATCCATCGGGCCGGTGAAGGCCAGGTTCCACTCTGTCAATTGCGGAGATGCCACAGCCATGGGACGACGTTGGCGGATGTAGGCGATCCAGACCAGCGTGACAATGTTATAGCTCACGCTTTTTATCAGACTCATCGTCTCAAGGTGCGCGTCGCCGAAGCGAAGCATCAGGCTTACCACCAGGAATTCGATGCTGGCGAAGATTCCAAAGCCGAGTGCGATGCCAAAAACGTGCTGGCGCCAAAAGTGTTTGAGCAGACGGGACAGAAGCACGAGGAGTAAGAAAAGACCGCACTGCATCAACCGCATGCTGCGATCAAAGTTCAGAATGGCGTCCTGCACACGGTCGGGAGCGTTTGCCGCGCCCGAAACGGCGGTCGAAATGGCGATCACCGCCAATAAAGCACAGGCCCAGCGGAAGAGCAGGGAGCCTAATTTCTGCAGGCCCTCATAGGGTCTGAACAGGTTGTGCCAGACTTCGTCCATGACAGTTACTGCAAGGAACACACTGAGGAGGTTGCCGGTCCAATAAGCATAGTAGTAATCATCGTTAGCGTAGCGGTACACGATGAACAGCGCCGCAGACTTCACCAGCTGGAATGCGATATAGGTGAAAAATCGAGGAAAGATGGGCCGCAACCTGCGCGTCCATAGAAATACCAAAAGCGTGATCTGCAAGACAGGGCCGAGGATCCAGGAAATATAGGTCGAATAGATCATTGGGATGTCTGAGAGTTCAGCGCCAGAGCATACCTCTCCTTAGCCGGGTATGCAATCCCAACTTTCGACCTACATTATCCAGCGTTCAGCCGTTATTTAGACGGCCGGCGGGGAAATGGCTCGGTGCCATCCGCCAAAATCATAGTTTTCACCGTCCGCGCAGAGACGGAGTGATTGGCTGGAGTCTGGTTGACGGTGGCGCAATAGATTCCGGCAGAAGCCAGGGCGAGAAGCAGCGTTTGTAACAGTGTACGCATGGGGCACCTCCAGGGGAGTGCAAAGTTTATGCTCGAACGACTGAGCGATAGACAAAGCGGGGTACCATTTCGTTTATGGCAATCAGGAGTTATTCCACTTTGTTTACCTCACAGCGATAGATCATTAGTTTTGGTTGCGGTCTGGATTCCTATTCGCTTTGTTGCCTTGGCGGCACCATTCTCAGGCGCTAACGCGTCCGAACTGTAGAAAGCCAAGTCGCTCATGCATGCTTTCCAAACGATGGAAAGCCCGGAATCCTCTTTACGAATTCCTGCAGCGCTTGGCATAACCAGGCCATCATCGACGATCAAAATCGGGGTGAACACGTTCAAGTTCTCAATAAACGAGTGGCGGGGCCCATCGAAACTTGACGAGTGGCTGGACTATACGCGTAGAAGGACGAAAATTCAACGGCAAGTGTCACAGAAAAGGAAGTGCGTCAATGAGAATTTAACGAATTTGATACGCAAACTTTGCGGGCTTCCGGCGGTGTACGGCTAGATAGCGGATATCAATTCTGGGCAGCTTGGAGCTTTTACTGCCGGTTTGCCGTCGCAGCGCGCCAGCGCTGAACGATTCGCTCAATTTCACTCAAAGCGCCTATGCTGAAGGCCAAAGATTCCCGTTCGGAATTGTCTTCTTCGTCCTGCAGTCGCTCGCGCAATCCCTCCATAACGACGGTCTTGATCTCCTTGATGTATTGAGGGAGCTCTTCGGGACGTATATCCCGGAATGCAGATTCATTCAGCTTCAGCGCTGCGGGGTTGCTTCCAGGGGTGGGGGTCTCAGTCATTCGGCGAATTTTGACTCCCCTACTTTCTCACAGAGTGAGAATCTAAGCCAGACCCTCAAATTGGAGTGGTGGACAAGTTGCGATCTAGTTCTGGCGAGTCACCTTTCGCAGAGCCGCAAGTAGGGCGCTTGGACCATCATTCGCCTTCACCATCTGGTCAGGAGCAATTTCGCGGTCGATTCGCCTATCATTGGAAATGACGACCAGAGGGCAGTCCGGGCAGTACTGGCGAACAAGTTCGGCTAGTTCCTGAACTACTTCGTTGGGAAGGGTGTAGGTCAAAACGACAGTATCGAACCCGCCTTTGCGAATGGCCGCAGTGGCCTCCTCGAGGGTTTCCGGTGTCATGACAGAAAACCCACGATCCTGCAACACGGCCGCGCGATACAACGCGAGTTCACGGACGCGACCGTACATGAGTATCCGGTTCCCCTGCGTGGTACGCCTGGTAAGCCCGCGTCGATCGGGAAACTCCGGGGGTGAGCTGTGTCCATTCTTGCCGCGAGGGCTGGCAGCGGCGGGAACTACTAACGGGCTTGGGAATGTCCAGTCGTGGTCGTGGGAGACCCTAATTTTCGACATAGGCGCACAGCAGTATACACACCTTTCTTGGCGCTACAAGTGGGCTTGCTTAAGAACAGAGAAATTTTGGAAAGAAGAAAGTTTTCGAAGTATTCTTCTTGAATCCGATGACGCTTTGGCCTCGGTGGACGCCACTGCGAGCAACCTGTTCGCCATAGTGCTGCTCCAATAGCCGCAGGATATGCCTAATGTCCGGTCCATTACATTGCTGGTTGCGTTCTGCGCTTGGTGTTGCGCTTGTCCGGTCGCACAATTCGCCGAATCGCGTCCAACGTCCCACCTGACCGTCCAGACGCCAAACCGAATTCAGGGGATCATCGAAAGGGTCAAGCGGGCACAAGCCGATACGATGGTGTCCGCTCCTTATCGCATAGCTCGGAGCTACCGCGTGTTTCCCACCAACAACGAACGCAAAGTTTGGGAAGTCGTCGCCGAAGTTGTTTTTCGTCCCCCCAACCAGAAGAGCTACACCATCCGGAAAAGTTCCGGGAACAGTCACGTGGACGAAGCGGTACGGCAGATACTTGAGCGCGAGGTAGAGGCCTCCGCGCAGGGGCGTCAAATCCCGACCGCCGCGTTACTGGAAGGAAACTATCAAACCATATATCTCGGCGAGAGCGAAGTTGAAGGCCACCCCTGTTACAGAATAGCGCTCACGCCAATGCGCATCGACAAGAACCTTGTCGTTGGCGATGCGTGGGTAGATCAACAAAGCTTTCTGGTCCGCAAAGTCGAGGGAGACATGGTGAGGAGCCCGTCATGGTGGGTTAAGAAGGTGCATGTCACGTTCGTCTTTGGCGATCTCGCCGGAGACTGGATTCAGACGTCGAGCAAGTCCGTAGCGGATATTCGGATCTTCGGCAGCCACACTATGGAATCAAAAACTCTGCCGGCCGGAACTGCCATGTTGCGCTAAACACGGGGTGGCGCCATGTGCTCCCCGCGAGCTTTCCGTTTTTCTCGTTTCGTAGTTCGCATTCCTCGGCCAGCCACTTTCGATCTGTGTCCTCAGCGCTTCTGCCCTGCTTCGAGGTTCAGGTGAGTAGAGGGACTTTTGTTGACGACGCCGGAGTGGCGGCGGTTTAATGGCGGGCGGCATATTTATTCGGGAGAGTTGCAGATGTCCACGTCTACTACAGAACTAAAACAGGACTCAACTTCGGCTGTGAGTCCCATTCCGTTAATGCAGATGGCTACTGCATTCTGGGCATTCAAAACACTGGCCACAGCCGTCGACATGGATTTATTTACCCACCTCTCAACCACGCCGATGACCTCTGCGGAAATGGCGAAGTGGTTCAGAATCGAAGAGCGCCCGGCAGAGATGCTGCTGACCGGGTGTGCCGGGCTGGGCTTACTCTCGAAGCGGAACGGCCGGTACTGTAATACGCCTTTGGCCGAGAACTTTCTGGTCCGTGGCGGATCCTACTATTTTGGCGGATTTGTCACCATGCTGAATCGTCGCTTGTACTCCGGTTGGGACAAACTACCGGAAGCCATCAGCACCAATCGGCCGACTACATGGAACCCTGACAAACAGGCATCACTGTTCGAGGGCGCCGACCCGGCAATGATGCAGACCTTCTGGCAAGCCATGCACTCGCTTTCTACTTTCACCGCTCGGGCTCTTGGCGAAGCCGTCGATTTCACTCGATTCCGAAAGCTGCTGGATGTGGGTGGAGGTTCAGGCGCTTTCGATATTGAGCTTTGCCTCCTCTACCCTGAGCTTTCCGCAACCGTTTACGACCTGCCGTTTGTAACCGATATCGCGCACGAGCGAATTACCGAGGCTCGACTAGGCAACCGAGTCTCGACGCATGCCGGTGACTTCTTTGCTGATCCAACCTATCCGCCGGGCCACGATGTAATTCTCCTCTCTATGATCATGCACGACTGGGGCGAGCAGGAGAATCGGGCGATTCTGCGCAAGTGTTATGACGCGTTACCCCCGGGAGGGGCAGTGGTTATCAGCGAACTTCTAGTCAATGATGACAAAACTGGCCCGGCGCCAGCTGCACTCATGAGTCTCAACATGTTGATCGAAACTGTGAGCGGACGGAACTACACGGCAGCGGAGCTTCGAAGGTGGCTGCAGGACATCGGCTACACCAACATCCGGGTAGTTCCGTTTGAGGCTGCTGGCGCAAATGGCGTTGTTGTCGGCGAAAAAGCCCAATAGTCGTGCTTTGCCCGACGCTGCCTACTTTTGCTCAGGTTTCTTTTCTGCGGCCTTCTTCTGCGCTTCGGCAGTCCAGGGTGGAACAATTCCGTTCACGCGCGCATAGGCGATGGATTGCCCCAGATGTTCATGGGCATCTGCGATCAGGATGTAGACGACGTCGCCGGCATTGGCCTGTGGACCAAGCTTTGGAATTGATTTCGCGAAATCAGCATTCGTCATGCCATCGATAGTCTTCTTGCTGAACTCCCAGGACTTGTTCAGTTCATCAACCATCTTGGCTTT
>JBLNFC010000529.1:0-9792 GCA_050263355.1 Acidobacteriota bacterium | reverse complement strand
GCCCGGGCGCTACCCTACGACGATTGTGGTTTGACTAAGAGCCGACCCACTCCCGAGCTACGAGCTTCCAATTAGGATTCCCGTCAGAAATACCAGCGCACCGCCCATCAGGATCTGGAGGGTAGCCGAGAGCAGAGGGGTTTCCATGTACCGGTGGCGGACCCAAGTGATGATGCCCAATTCCACCAGGACGACGGCAAAGGCGACGCCCAGCGCTATATGGAAGTTAGGAATCAGAAACGGAAGGGTGTGCCCGATGCCGCCGATCGTTGTCATAGCACCTTCCACCAAACCGCGGGCCCATGGGTGACCTCTGCCCGTCAGACTTCCGTCGTCGGACAGGGCTTCTGCGAAGCCCATGCTAATGCCTGCGCCCAAGGAGGCCGCCATGCCTACCAGGAAAGCGTCCCAGCTACTTTTCGTAGCGAGGGCGGCGGCAAAGACAGGCGCCAGCGTTGATACCGAGCCGTCCATCAGCCCTGCCAATCCAGGTTGTATTACTTGCAGGACGAACAACCTGCGCCGCGCCTGCTCTTCATCTTCACGAACGTGCGGCCGCAGCTTCTCTTCGGTTAGTTCCTGAGCTCGGTCTTCATGGTAGCGCTCCTCTTGCGCCAGGTCGTCGAGCAACTGGCGGATGGATGCGTCCTGGCTACGTGCCGCCGAACGCTCGTAGAAGCGCCGGGTCTCGACTTCGATCGCGCTGGCCTGTTTTCGCACAGCATCAAGTCCGAGTGGCTTGATGAGCCATACCGGCGTGCGCTGTACAAAACCCTTCACATCCTGCCGGCGAATGAGGGGAATGTGTTCGCCAAATTTGGCCTTGTACAACTCGATCAGTCGGCGGCGGTGTTCGGACTCTTCCTTGCGCATGCTCTCGAAGACGGTGGCAGAGCCGGGGAAAGCGTCGCGCAAGCCTTCCGCGAAATCCGCGTAGACGCGTTCATCTTCTTCTTCGAGAGAAATGGCCAGAGCCAGAATTTCACGTTCCGAAAGCTCATTGAAGTTCTTCATGGGCGATAGATTACACAGGCAAGAAGGAGGTTCCAAGTTAGGCAGGCAGAGAATTGCTTGCAGCGGGGCACCTGCCCTAAGTGTCTGGCCAAAGCTATAGGAGCTTCCTGGTTCGATTACACGAGGCTGTCGTAGCTCGCCCGGAAGTGGCTAGGCGTGCGCTGCCATCTTGCGGCCGACTGCGGGAGCGATCATGCGCAGCTCTTCCATCAACTTGGAGAACTGATCGGGGAACAACGACTGAGCCCCGTCGGACAAAGCTCTATCCGGATCGTGATGAACTTCAATCAGCAGAGCATCAGCACCCGCGGCAACTGAGGCGCGCGCCATGGGTGCAACCTTGTCTCGACGACCTGTGCCATGGGAAGGATCGGCAGTCATGGGCAGGTGAGACAACTTCTTTACGATAGGAATCGCAGAAATATCCATGGTGTTGCGAGTGTAGGTTTCGAAGGTGCGAATGCCGCGCTCGCACAGGATTACATCGTAGTTGCCGCCGGCCATGATGTATTCCGCCGAGAGCAGCAACTCCTCGAGAGTGGCGGCAATGCCGCGTTTCAGCAGGACCGGAGTCTTGATCTTGCCAAGTTCGCGCAGCAGGTTGAAGTTCTGCATATTGCGCGCGCCGACTTGCAGTAGGTCAACGTAAGGCACCATCATCTCGATCTGCGAGATTTCCATGACTTCGCTGATGACCAGCAGACCAAACCGGTCGCCAGCCTCGCGCAGCAGCTTCAACGCCTCGAGCCCAAGGCCCTGGAAGGAGTAGGGAGAACTTCGTGGTTTGAAGGCGCCACCCCGCAAAACGCGCGCTCCGGCTTTGGCGATCTGTTCGGAGACAGTGAACAGCTGGTCTCGTGACTCAACCGAACAGGGGCCAGCCATAACGATGACTTCTTCATTGCCGATGCTGAGCCCGTTGCGAAAGCGAATTACCGTTCCTTCGGGACGAAAAGTTCGTCCAACGAGCTTGTAGGGGGCGCTGATCCGGTGCACTTCCTGAACGCCGGGGAGCACCTCCAAGTTTCGGGTATCGAAGTCGATTCGGGCGCCCACCGCGGCCAGGATGGTCTGGCGCACGCCAGTGGTGCGGTGTACGGAAAACCCCATGCGAACCAGGTGCTCGATTACCTGCTGGATCTGTTCATCGGTTGCGATTTCCTGCATTGCGACAATCATAGAAGTTTCTCGCGGGAGGTACGGCCCGGAAAATCAGGGTCAAACCAATGGCTCTGTGGTGCGTGAAGTTCCGGCTCCCTGCTAGTCATTTACCTCCGACGAATCAATCTCGGTATCCGCAGCGGCTCCAGAGGCGGGCTCGGCGGCAATGGTTTCCGGCGCAATCTCCTCCTGCTGAATCTGCCGCATAATGTCCATAATACGTTCGTAGATACGCATCAGGTCGCGGTTGGGAAGAGGTCCTGGGTTTACCTTGGTGACGTGGTTGAATACGCTCTGCTCCCGGTCGGGTTCGTAGATCGGGAGACGAGCCTTGCGCTTGAGTCGCCCAATTTCATGTGCGGCGCGAGCCCGTTCGCTGATCAGCTCGACCAGCCGCTGATCAATCTCGTCGATTTTCTTCCGCCATTCCGCGATATCCATGTTGTCTTCTAATCGGCTCACGAAAGATACACGTCGTGCTGCAAGCTGTTCTCAAAAAATGAAATGAGAGGCGAAAATGGATCAGCTCTTTGCAGTGGCTGAAGACTGACGCCCGGCGCTGAACAGTTGTTTAATAAATTGTGCCACAGACTCGGGCTCCTTCCCCGGATTTTGTTCTATGGTTTGTACAATGGCGCTGCCTACCACCGCACCTTCGGCATATTCGCCTACGGCGGCAAACTGCGCGGGCAAGGAAATTCCGAATCCAACTGCGACCGGAAGCTTCGTAAACTTGCGTATCCGGGTCACCAGCTGCCGCGCGTCGTCGGGAAGCTCACGGCGCGATCCGGTCACGCCGGTGCGAGAAACGGCGTAGACAAAGCCTGTGGAGACCTTTGCCATCTGGCGCAGCCGTTGGTCGGTGCTGGTCGGAGCGGCCAACAAGATCGTACTCAGGCGGCCAGCCTTCATTTCCCGCAGATAATCGCTGCCTTCCTCGACTGGAAGGTCAAGAATGAGTGCGCCGTCGATCCCTACCTCTTCTGCGGTATCGCAGAACGCTTTCAACCCCATTTTCAAAACCGGATTCAGGTACGAGAAGATGATCAGGCCCGCCTGGGAACGCCGCCGGATTTGGCTGGCAAGCTTCAGGATCTTTTCGAGCGTCGCTCCCTGACGCAGAGCCCTCTCACTCGCTCGCTGGATAATTGGCCCGTCGGCCACGGGATCGCTGAAGGGCACACCCAGTTCGATAATGCCCGCGCCAGCTTCAATCGCCGCCAGCACGATTTCGAGGGTGGTCTCCAGATCAGGGTCACCGCAGGTCACATAGGCCACTAAGGTGGGGCGAGTTTCGAAGGAAAGAGGCATAAGGAATTGACGATTTACGAGTGACGATTGACGAATTGAAACAACCACGCCGGACCTAGGTTTCCGATCAGCGATAACAACTCAATCACGTCAACAATTCGCGATTGTCTACGTCAGATCCACGTTTTCTCTCAATATACCGATATCTTTATCGCCGCGACCGGAGACATTCACTACGACGATCTCGGACTTCTTCATACGTGGCGCGCGCTTTATGACTTCGGCAACCGCGTGGGAGGATTCCAGAGCTGGGATGATGCCTTCCGTCCGCGCCAAGAGCGTGCATGCGTCCAAGGCTTCCTTATCGCTGGCAGAGACATATTCTGCGCGGCTGGTGTCTTTGAGCCATGCATGCTCAGGACCTATGGAAGGATAGTCGAGCCCGGCGGAGACCGAGTGCGTCGTAGCTACCTGGCCCGCTTCGTCCTGCAATACGTACGAATAGGTGCCCTGCAAGACGCCCGGCAGTCCACCGCGAAATCGCGCTGCATGTTCGCCCAAAGTTTCGCCGCGACCGCCCGCTTCAACGCCGATCAGGCGAACTCTCTTGTCCTTCAAGAACTCGTGAAAAATGCCAATGGAGTTCGACCCTCCCCCAACGCACGCGATGATGGCGGCAGGCAGCTTGCCCTCCGCTTTCATGATTTGCCGCCGGGTCTCGCTGCCGATGACGGCGTGGAAGTCTCGCACCATGGTTGGATAAGGATGGGCGCCGAGTACGCTACCCAGGAGGTAGTGGGTGGTACGAACGTTAGTGACCCAGTCGCGCATGGCTTCGTTGATGGCGTCTTTCAGTGTGCGTGAACCGGAATCGACGCCACGCACCTCTGCGCCGAGGAGCCGCATGCGAAAGACATTCAGTTCCTGCCGCCGCATGTCTTCGGTGCCCATGTACACGACGCATTCGAAGCCGAAGAGCGCGCACACAGTTGCGGTGGCCACGCCATGTTGTCCGGCGCCAGTTTCAGCAATGACGCGGTGCTTACCCATGCGTTCGACCAGCAACACCTGACCAAGGCAGTTGTTGATCTTGTGCGCACCTGTATGAAGCAGGTCCTCGCGCTTGAGATAGATCTTTGCCCCGCCAAGCTTTTCCGTCAGGCGCCGGGCGAAGAATAGAGGCGTGGGACGTCCAGCGTAATTTCGGTAAAGATCGTTCAAGCGCTCGCGGAATTTGGGATCCCTACGGGCCTTCTCATACGCCCGCTCGAGTTCTTCGAGCGCGGCCATGAGCGTCTCGGGAACGTAGCGGCCGCCATATGCACCGAACCTGCCGGGGATGACCTTCGCCTTAGGGTGCGCCATGGTCGGCGTTCTCTTCTGTTTCGGAATGCTTGCTGTAGCCATATTGTTACGCACTCTTATCTGCCTGGCGAACCGCGTCAATGAAAGCCCGAATTTTTTCGGGATCTTTCCTTCCTGGCCTTGCCTCGACGCCTGAGACGACGTCGACCCCGAAGGGGTGAAACTTGGAAATAGCCTGTTGGACATTAGCGGGTGTCAGCCCCCCAGCAATCACAATGTCGTAGGCTTTTCGAAGCTGCTCGGTCAACGAAAAAGCCTTTTCCCAATCAAAGGTCTTGCCCGTTCCTCCCGGTATTTCGCTGGTCCCGGAGTCCAGGAACATCCGGGGAGGGCCCGGAATGTTTTTGGGCGCGTATTTCGATCTTCGGGGTTCGACATTAAAGTCTGGGCCGGTGGGAAGGGTCGCACCATTTTTGAACCAGCTAAAAGGAAAGCTCGGATAGACATCAATGTGCTTCCCAAAGCAGTTCCCGGAAAGCGTAGGCGGAGTGGATCGGACCTGAGCAGGATCAGCCGGCATATGCCACTGCACGGCCGTGAGACGAACATCGTTCACGATCGCGACCACGTCGGGAGCACCCGAATCGACAAATACTCCAACCTTCTCGATGTTTTCTGGCAGCTGCTCGACGATATTTCGCGCAGCTTCTGGATTGATATAACGCGGGCTCTTCCCGTAGAACACGAATCCCAGCGCATCCGCCCCGGCCTCGACCGCGAGTTGTGCGTCTTCCAGATTCGTCGTTCCACAGATTTTGATCCAGGTCATGGCAATAGTTAAAGTACTCGAGAGCGGCTCCTTCAGCGCTGAAGCGATGGGAATGCCGAAATGCACTAGTTAGCCGAGGCTTTCTCGGCGACGGCGTCTTTCATTAAGGTGCGTAACGCCTGGCCGGGTGAGGCGGCCTTCATCAACGATTCACCGATGAGGAAGGCTTCGTATCCGACGGCCCTGAGTTTCGCGACATCTGCCCCCGAATGAATACCGCTCTCCGCGACTCTGATTGCGTTGCGCGGAATTTTTCCTCCAAGGCGGAGAGCCGTATTGAGATCCACCTGGAAAGTTCGCAGATCGCGACTGTTCACCCCGATGATGTCGCATCCCGCGTCAAGAGCGCGTTTCAATTCTTCTTCCTCGTGCACCTCACAAAGGACATCGAGATCGATTCGGTTAGCCTGCTGGAACAACGCGCTTAATTCTTGTTGGGATAGCGCCGCGACGATAAGCAACACGGCGTCGGCACGATGAGCGCGCGCTTCCAGGAGCTGGCTTTCGTCCACGATAAAGTCTTTTCGCAGGCAGGGCAGGCGAGTCGCTTCCGAAGCTATGCGCAGGTTCTGCAGCGATCCCTGGAAGAATTCTTCGTCCGTCAACACGGACAATGCAGCTGCGCCGGCCGATTCGAACTCGCTCGCCAGCACCGCAGGATCGAAGTTTTCGCGGATGAGGCCTCGCGAGGGAGATGCCTTCTTAAGTTCCGCGATGATCGCCGGCCGCGTTTGTGAAACCGCCTTCAGAGCTCGACGAAAACCTCGGGGGCTGTGCTCCTGTGCGAGTCGCTCGAGCTCGCGGGAGTTGGCGGTGCGACAAGCTTCAGCTACACGTCTGCGCGTAGCGGCGATAATTTGCTCCAAGCTGGCTGCCATGGCGGATTCCACGATTATACGGGAATCGGCGCATCGGCTTTCTTCAGCAAGATTCGCAGGTGCGCCGGTGCGCATCAGTCCGACGAGCGTATAAAGAATCCGGAGCTCACTTCAATTGATCTCAAACGGGGAGCGGCCCGTCGTAAGGGGTAAATGAAAACAGTTCGTGACTATACTAATGGGGGACGTGCATACCTACTCACCTGTCGCGCGTGCATTAGCAGTGGTTCTATTTTCATGTCTCTTATCGATGGGCCAGGATGAACCAGCAAAATCCAGCCGCAAGGTTAGGTCGGCGGGTGCCGCAATAGCTGATTCAGCCCAGGCCGTTAAGGTAGATACACCTTCTATCCAGGACAATAGCTTTTTGATTGAAGAGGCGTACAACCAAGAGGACGGGATCATTCAACACATCAGTTTCTTCCAGCATTCTTTGGTAAACGATGATTGGGTTTATACGTTGACCGATGAGTGGCCGGTACGAGGACTAAAGCACCAGCTGAGTTTTTCGGTTTCGGGCCTACACGTCTCTGGGTTCGCAAACTCGGGCGTTGGTTGGGGCGATACCGCACTGAATTACCGATACCAGCTAATCGGGGATGGGGCAGCAAAGGTCGCGGTGGCTCCGAGGTTCACGCTGCTGTTTCCTTCCGGCGATTGGCGAGTGGGCCACGGCTCCGGAGGCGTAGGTCTCCAGACCAGTCTGCCGGTGAGTATCCAGCATGGCCAGCGGCTCGCCACACATTGGAATGCAGGTGCCACATGGATTCCTCACGCCCACGATAGCGATGGCCACAAGGCGGGAACCGTAGGCGTGAATCTAGGCCAGTCTTTTGTGTGGCTGGCGTCTTCGCGATTCAATGCTCTTCTGGAAACTACCTGGAATTCATCGGAGCAGGTTGTCAGCAACGGCCTGACCAGCCGGCGCTATGACGTCTTTGTCAGCCCCGGAATTCGTTGGGCCTACAACTTTAAGAATGGGTTGCAAATTGTGCCGGGAGTCGGCCTACCCCTCGGAGTAGGCCCGAGCTCCGGCAACCGAGCGCTGATTCTGTACCTCAGTTTCGAACATCCTTTCCGCTGGGCGCGCTCGCATCCAGCGGAACGGGAGTGATAGCCGAAAGCGGTTGCCCTCCCGAATCAGTAAGCAGCTTGTAACTGTAAGGGCTGATCAAGCTTAAATCGCAGCGTGCTTTCCGCAGGCACCTTCACGGTTTTGCCGCGAGTCAGGATCTGGGTGCCAGCTCCAGCTGCAGCTCCGGCAGCCGCTCCGATTGCAGCGCCTTTGCCATGGCCGGCAATGGCGCCGATCAAGGTGCCCAAGGCCGCGCCCCCGCCCACCATCTCCGCAGTGCGCTTGTTTGCGCCCAGGCCTCCTTCGGCTTGCTGAGCCACGTCCTGAGTGTTGACCATATAGCGCCGTCCACCAACCTTGATGGACTGCAGGTCGAGGGTAACCTCAGGAGTGCTGGTCACTCCGCCGGCTGCCACCTTGCGCACGATGAGTTCCGCTTCCGAACCTTTCGGGATTACCACTTGCCCGGAGCTGTTCATTACATTTTCCGCGACATCCGCCGGGAAGGTCTGACCAGCATTGGCCGTGCTCGAATCTATGTTTTCGTTAGTGAGTACTGCGATCTCGGTTCCGCTCGGCAATGTGACCGATTTACGATTCTGACCCAGCACAGCGGAGCTAGACTCGCCCTTGCTCGATTCAGCTTTCGTATCGGCCGGGGAGGTGCCGCTGAATTGAAGGGACGCGACCTGCGATCTTGGGTAACGGTGAATCGTGCCGCCTTCCTTGAATGACACGGTACGAGCGGTGACGCTCACGACGGTTCCGTTATGGGTGGTTCCGTCCTTAAGGGTCAGCGTATCCGTCGCGATCGCTGCCCCGCAAAACACTAGTAGCAGACAGAATACAAAGAATTTCCGCAGCATCATGGTTCCTCTCCTGATCGGGCTAGCTTTCGTGCGCCGCGACCTTAGATGCTGGCCCGGGTAGTCAAGTTCAATCCCTTGTTCGATCCCGGGCTCCGATACATTCCGGGTGACCTCGATATTTTTCTGATCGTTTGCTGCCGGATATGTGTGATTATGATCGAATTAAGCGGACAGGAGCGAGGGCAACGACTTCCCGCGTTTGAACGCGCTGCACGCGGAACCATCGAGCCCGGGAGTGGAGACGCCATATGCTGGCTGAAGAACGAAGGTTCCGAATTCGCGAAATGCTTTCCGAGCAGCGCACCATCACGGCTTCCGAGTTGTGTGCATCGCTGGGAGTTACAGCAGCGACCATTCGCCGCGATCTTGCCAGCCTAGAGCATGAAGGCGTGCTGGTACGTTCACATGGGGGTGCGGTGTCGCAGATGTCCAGCACGAAGTTTCAACCCTCGTACGAGACCCTGGCGCGCAGCAACAGCGAGGAAAAGAAAGCTATCGCGCGCGCGGCTGAGGATCTGATTCTTAATGGTGACACAGTTTTTCTTGAGGGCAGCACAACCGTTTACGAACTCGCTGCACGCCTGCAAAATCGGTCGCGTTTGACTGTAGTAACGAACTCTCCGACGATCGTCTGCCTGTTGCAGCGCAGTGCCGCGGTGAACGTGTTGTGTACCGGCGGCGATCTGCAGAAGGATACGTTCTATTTTTCGGGGGAGTGGGCACAACGTGCGTTGTCCGAAATACGTGTTGATAAGGCTGTGCTGGGTGTCAGCGCTATTGATCCGGAGTATGGCATATCAACTGCGAATCACGCCGAAGCACAGATCAAGAAGATGATTGCGGCGGCGGCTAAAGTTCGCATCGCGCTTGCCGACCACAGCAAGTTCGGGAAGCAGTCTTTCGCTTTCGTTGGACCTGTAACGGACATCAACATCCTCGTTACCGACGGCGCCGCACCTGAGCACGATATTCGGCGACTGCAGGAGGCCGGGGTGGAGGTGCTCATCTCGCAAATCTCTGCTGAGGCGAGTCTGAGGCGCAGAAATCGATCCGATTCGAGCAGAGAGCATTGACAATCGCTCAGAAACGAACTAATGTGCCTTTGCCCTGAGGAGGGCACCGGTTGAGCGACTGTGGCAAAAAGGTCCGGCTATCCCGAATTCTGGGACGATCAGCGCACCCGGCGCTTGTCGTTGCCTTTGATCACGCGCTGGTACTGGGGCCGATTCCGGGCACCGAAGATCCGCTATTCAAGATCGGCCAGTTCGTTGATGCGAAGGTTGATGCCGTTCTCTTGAACCTTGGACTGATCCGCCAGTTTGTGGACGCTTTAGAGATGCGGCCGCTACCCGGGGTGATTGCACGCATCGACTGGACGACAGTGTGGTCGCTGGGTAATGGACGAAGCGA
>JBLNFC010000528.1:0-5939 GCA_050263355.1 Acidobacteriota bacterium | reverse complement strand
AAACGATGTCGACACTTCTTGCACTGATATTCGTAAAGTGGCATGCGACTCCTATGGGACGCGAGCGGCAGGTACAGCTACTCTTCCGATTGTAGGGAAACACTCTGAAGTGCGTCAATTTACACGATCGGCTCAGCGCGCGCGAAAAAGTCAATGATTTATCGCGCACGAGCGATCCCTCGAACGTTTATTGGAGGTGGTAGACTCTGGCTATGAAGTCAGCCCCGAATGGCGCGAAGATTCCCTCCAACGGTGCTAGCGCACCGGGGCCGAAGCTGTACCTGGTAGCCACTCCGATTGGCAATCTCGAAGACATTACTTTGAGAGCGTTGCGGATTCTGAAGGAAGTCGACCTCATTGCCTGTGAAGACACTCGCCAAAGCCAGAAACTTTTGAATCACTATGGCATCGAGAAGCGTACGGTCAGCTATCACGAGCATAATGAAATGACGCGAGCGGCGGAGCTGATCGTAGACGTGGAGCGTGGTGCAAGTATTGCCTTGGTTACCGATGCGGGCATGCCTGGGATATCGGATCCTGGCTTTCGCTTGATCACGCTGGCCATCCGGCACCACGTGCCAGTGGTGCCGGTTCCGGGCGCCACAGCCTTTCTGGCGGCTTTGGTCGCGAGCGGACTCCCCACAGATTCCTTTCGCTTTAGCGGGTTCCTGCCGCCCAAGCGAGGCAAGAGACGCGAAGTGCTGGAGAACATCCTGGGATCCCCGCGCACGCAAGTTTTTTACGAGGCGCCGCATCGCTTGCTCGAGACGATGGAAGACATCGTTCAGGTACTGGGGTTGAACCGGCAAGTCGTGATCGCGCGAGAGGTTACCAAGCTGCACGAAGAATTCTTGCGCGGCCGTGCCGGCGAGCTTCTAGAGCGGTTGCGCGAGCGCGGGGAAATCAAAGGCGAGATTACGCTGCTGATCGGCAAATCCGAGGATTCAATTCAGAGTGCAGCTGCCAAAGTGGGCGTGCGTTCCCGGCTGAAACAGATCATGACCGACGAACAGGTGGATGAAAAAGCGGCATTGAAAAAGGTCGCGAAAGAATTAGGCGTTTCCAAGAGCGAGGCGTATCGCGAGCTTCAACGAAGTAAGTGAGACGCAGACGTAAGAAAAGAAGTTCAGAGCTGGCGACAACCCCAGAGCACGGGGCGCATTCTTAACCTGCTGCCGGATTAGTTGCACCTCTACGTCCTCCGTGAAACACGATGAAATCGCCTATACGGACAAGTCAAGCGTGGTGAATCGACGGCCCAGCGAACCCGATCTCTCCGCGCGAGTGGACGAACTCTTTTCTGAGTCATTGCTCGCTGCCCGTATTGGAATGTGGGAGTTTGACGCCGCGAATGAGGAGATAAAGTGTTCGGCGCAATGCAAAGAGAATTTCGGCCGGAAAGCGAGCGATGAGATCAACTTCCGCCAGTGGGTTGACGCTATCGATCCAGACGACCGCGACGGCTTGCACTCTGCCCTCTTCAATGCCGTGAACAATGCGGGTGATTTGGAAGTCGAGTGTCGGGTCAATTGGCCCGATGGCAGCACGCACTGCATCCTCCTCAGGGGAGGCAAGGTTGGCCCTCAGACACTAGCGGGCATCTCTGCAGAACTCACTTCCCACAAACACGCCCAGGAGGCAGCACGCGAAAGCGAGGACCGGTTCCGCATCAATTTCGAGCAAGCGGCAGTCGGCATGGCGCACGTCGGCCTCGATGGCCGCTTCCTCAGGATCAATCAAAAGTTTTGCGACATTCTCGGATTTACCCGAGAGGAGATGATAGGGCGCGATTTCCGGGTTATCACGCATCCCGATGATCTGGAGAAAAACTTGCGAGACGTAGACAACTTACGCGATGGCATGATCGATCGTTTCTTTGCCGAGAAGCGCTACGTGCGCAAGGATGGCCGGATCGTGTGGGTGAACTTAACTTCATCGCTGGCGAGAAGCCGCGATGGCCGGCCAGAGTATTTCATCAGCGTGGCCGAAGACATCACGACCCGCAAGCAGATGGAACAAGCACTGGTCGAATCGCACGCGCAGCTCGAGGCACAAGTCGAGGAGCGCACTGCGGCTCTGAGGTCGCTTTCAGCCAGGCTCTTACAAATGCAGGATGAGGAACGCCGCAGGATCGCTCGTGAACTGCATGACAGTATCGGACAGTATTTAACCGCATTGACCATTAACATGGACCTCTTGTCGCGGCCCGAGGTCGAACGCAAGGAGTCGCTGGTTGCAGATTCCAAGGAAATCGTGGATAGATGCCTCACCGAAACGCGCACCTTATCGCACCTTCTGCATCCGCCGCTGCTGGACGAGACCGGGTTCTTTTCCGCCGCCCAGTGGTACGTGCAGGGTTTTGCGCAACGCAGCGGCATTCGCGTAGACATCGATGTCCCATCGCAGGAGCGCCTGCCAAGTACGGTCGAGATCATGCTGTTTCGGGTGCTGCAGGAAGCCTTGACTAACATTCATAGGCATTCCGGCAGCAGTGCGGCGGAGGTACGCATGGAAGTTGATGCGGAGAAGGTGTTGCTTGAAATTCGAGACTACGGCCGGGGCATGTCGCCGGAAATGCTGCGCGGATTTCATGCTCGCCGAGCGAGGGTTGGCGTCGGCCTTGCGGGGATGAGAGAGCGGGTGGCCGAAGTTGGTGGCAAACTGGAGTTGAAATCCGACTCGAGCGGGACGACGGTGCGGGTCCGGGTGCCAGTGAGCCCTGCGGACGACCGTATGCCACGTCACGGAGCGATGGCCTGACAGCGCTTACAGGCACAGTTCTATTTTGTTGAGCTTAGTTCACGCTTCACGAGTTCGCTGACAGTTTTTCCGTCCACGCGCATGCTTGCGGCCTGGAAATGCGCCATAACATTCTTCATCACTGTGCCCATCTCTTTGATGGTGGGCGCTCCCATTTCAGCAATCACCGCCTTTACACCGGCCGCGATCTCCGCTTCACCTGCAGCTTTCGGCATGTAGGATTCGATCAGAGTGATCTCGGCTTCTTCCTTATCCGCCATTTGATCGCGTCCGCCCTTGCGGAATTGGTCCGCTGATTCCTTTCGTTGCTTGATCAAAGTGCTCAACACCTGCAGGGATTCCTTGTCGTCGAGCGGCGCCATTTTTTCCACTTCACGATGCTTGAGCGCCGTCTTAATCATCCGCAGGGCGGAAAGCCGCTGCTCCTCCCGAGCCTTCATGGCGGCGGTAATGTCTTTCTGAATCTGTTCGGAGATCGCCATGGGAGAATTATAGATTGCAGGAGTCAGTTTGCAGATTGATCGTAATCGAGCCCCTGCCTCAATGCATCTCGAATATTCACCGGATCGAGAATTCTGCTTTACGCGATTCGTTTTTTAAAAGCAGAGGCTTTAGCTTCGACCGGCCCCATCGCAGATCACTCCGATGCCTTACACTAATACAATTCAAAGTATGAGGAACGCTATGCTCCGTAAAAATCGGTTGTTCACACCGGGTCCGACGCCACTGCTGCCCTCTGCACAGCTGGCCATGGCTTCGTTCAGCCTTCATCACCGCACGGCAGATTTCCGGGCGTTATACACGCGCACTCTCGCCGATTTGAAAGAGTTCGTCGGTACAAAAAACGACGTGTTAGTTCTCTCGTGCTCCGGGACGGGCGCGATGGAAGCCTCAATCTCGAATCTGACATCGCCGGGCGACAAAGTCCTGGTACTGACGGCCGGTAAATTTGGAGAGCGCTGGCGCGACTTGGCCAAGGCATACGGCTGTGTGGCTGAAGTTCTCAGTGTCCCGTATGGAGAGACGTTCTCCATGGACCAAATTCGCCAGAAACTCACTCCGGACGTGCGTTGCGTCTATCTGCAAGCGACAGAAAGTTCAACAGGAGCGCGACATGATGTCCGCGCGATTTCCGGACTGGTGCGAGGCAACGGCAGCGACACATTGCTGGTGATCGATGCCATCACGGGCTTGGGTACAACCCACTTCGATGTGGACGGCTGGGGCATCGACGTCATCATCGGCGGATCGCAGAAGGCGTTGATGATTCCGCCTGGACTGGCTTACCTCGCCGTGAGTCAACGGGCGTGGCAGCGTATGGAATCTACGAAGTCGCCCCGATATTACTTCGACTTGAGAAAGGAGAGGAAGTCGGCTGCGAAAGGGGAATCGGCGTACACGCCCGCAACTTCTTTGATCGCTGCGCTGGGTGCAGCACTCGATTATGTGCGGCAGATGGGCGAGGGCGACCTCGTACTCGGACGAAAACGGCTGGTCGACAATGCCGAACTTTGCGCAGAGATGACAAGAGCTGCGGCGGATGCACTGGGATTGAAGTTGTTCTCCCCGGCAGCGCCTTCCGCAGCATTGACTGCGATCGTCTCCCCTGCCGGAATGGATTCGGGCGCAATCGTTAAAGAATTCCGCGAATCGTTCAATGCGGTGGTCGCCAATGGCCAAGGCGAGATGAAAGGGAAATTGTTCCGGATCGCGCACATCGGCTACTACGACTACCTGGATACGATCGGGATCATTGCCGCTTTGGAACAGGTCCTGAATAGTGTGGGGGCGGGAGCAGTTGACTATGGGACCGGTGTGAAGGCCGCCCAGGAAGTCTATGCGCGGCAACTCGTACCGAGTACCTGAAGCAGGACTTATCTCGGCGCCCGCGGGTGCGACTCCTGGGAGAGAAGAGTCTGTGGGAGCGAGGCGCCGAACCCATTGCTACTGCACAGTAAAGTTCATCGTATTGGAGTTCACTCCTCTCGTACGGACGTAAATTGGAATCATTGCAGCCGTCGTCAAACTGGTAGCAGGGACGCTGGCTACGACCTGATTAGCCGAAACGAACATTGTGCTCATCGGTTGGGCGTTCCAGTAGACAACTGCGTCCGTACCGAAGTTGCTGCCGTTCACAGTCATCACGAGTGCGGGGCTACCCGCGGTTGCACTATTTGGGGAGATTGAAGCAACGGCCGGTGCCGCACTACCCGTTCCCGGCATGCCGGGATTGTAAGTGCGTGAACCGTAGCCGCAGCCCACCAGCGTTAATGCGATAAGGCAAATGCAGATGCATTTCATCATGGTCCGAGGGTCCTTTTGGGGAAGATATGAAGAGAAGCATAGGAGTAGCGATTGATGACGGTGTCAGTCGCTTGTCATTTTGCTGTCAATAGCTTCGCCCGAGAGCGGTTGACAAGAGATCACATTCAAACAGCGACGTAGGCATTTACAATCGCTAAGTTGTTCAACATACGGCCAGCTCGGCCGGACTTCGGAAGCCAAGGACTGGGCATTTCATGAAAATTGTGGTGGCGGAAAAGATCTCCGCGAAGGCCGTGGAGTTACTTAGGGAACCGACATGGACCGTGCTGACGGCGGAACAGCTTAATGGCCGGCTGGCGGACGAGTTGAGGTCAGCCGACGCGCTACTGGTACGGTCGGCAGTTCAGGTGGATTCTGCCCTGCTCGAGCACGCCGATAAGTTGCGCGTGATCGGTCGCGCCGGGGTCGGGGTGGACAACATCGATCTCGAGGCAGCCACCCGCAAGGGTATTGCTGTCATGAATACGCCGGGCGCCAATGCGGTGGCCGTGGCCGAACACACACTCGGCATGATGCTGGCTATGGCCCGGCATCTGTGTCGCGCAGACGCGTTGATGCACGCGGGGAAATGGGAAAAGAAAACGCTCCAAGGCACAGAATTGCGAAGTAAGACTCTTGGCATTGTAGGCCTGGGCAAAATCGGTATGGAGGTTGCCAAGCGAGCAAAGGCTTTTGGGATGGAAATCGTCGCGCACGACCCGTTTGTCTCCCCCAATGTGGCCAAGGAGCATGGAATACGCCTGGCCAGCCTTGAAGAAGTGTATGCCTCGTCTGATTACCTGACCCTACACGTGGGTCTGACACCACAGACAACGGGCATGATCAATGCCGATGCCATCAAGACGATGAAGAAG